>NZ_JBNHIC010000045.1:0-26640 GCF_059092905.1 Arthrobacter sp. B0427-1-12
AGGGCGCAGTCTTTGCTCCGCCGGTGGTCAGGCCGCCCGCCGTTGTCACGCCCGGGTGGTCAGGTCGGTGATCAGCGCACCGGCGGCATGCTCGCGCGCTGCCTCAATGGCCCGCACGGCGGCGGTTTTGTCTGCGAAGCCGTCCGAGACCGCCATAACCGACCCGTCACCGCTTCTCAGCCGGAATCTGAACAGCCCGTCAGCATCGGTGAATACTTCGAATCCTCCGGCCATGGCAGAACCTCCCTTGGTATCGCCCGTTCCCCGCAGACTACCGGCAGGCCCGGATACTGTCAGCCCTCCGAGCCCAGGCACGCCCGCTTAGGGCCCTTTCCGGCCCGCGGGGCCGTCCCGAGGCCCGTACCACGGATCTGCTCCCGGTGCGCGGGCCCGGTTTGGCCGGCACGTTGCTGGGGCCGGACTTCAGGTCTTCCCGCGTGCTGTTGCGCGATCCATGCGGTGTGCTGTCTAATGCTTGCCCGACACTTTGCAGAGGAGATGACCGGCCGAACATGGCTACCGATTACGACGCACCCCGGATCACCAGCGAGGACGAGGCGACGGACTCGCTTGAGGAACTACGCGCCCGGCGCGGCACACCCCAGCCGGCGGTCATTGACGTGGATGAGGACGATACCGCCGAAGGCATCGACCTTCCCGGCGCCGATCTGTCCGGTGAGGAGCTGAATGTGCGGGTGATCCCCGTCCAGGCCGACGAGTTCACCTGCGGCTCCTGCTTCCTGGTCCACCACCGGTCCCAGAAAGCGCGCGAGAAGAACGGCGTCGCCTACTGCCGCGACTGCGAAGACTGAGAGAGATACCTGCGTTCCGTGAGGGCAGGTCTTCGCTGTCCGGCCTGCCCGTGCTGTTTGGGGTGGTTCCACCGAAGGTCGGCAGCGGACGGCCCACCTCCCTGAGCAGGAGGACCAGTGACCGGAATGGCTGGCGTCTGTGCCTTACCGGCCGGTTTTTCGTTTGGCGGCTTCCACGCGCTGGCGGAGTTTGTCCTCGGCCTCCTCGCGGCGGCGCCACAGGGCCCGCAGATCCTTGTTGGAGCCGGATCCGGCCTTGGCGGTGTCCGGCAGGCGGGCCGGGCCGGTATGGGCGGCCTCGGATGCTTCATTGCGCATACCCTCATGGTCCCACCGGCCCGGGGCCGGGCGAAGCGAAGATCCGAACGCATCCAAAACGGCGGCGTACCCGGGCACGGCGTTGCGGTGGTTCTTCCGGGCCGGGTACCCGTTTAGGGTTCATCATCTGCTGCCGCTGGGGAATATTTGAGGTCCCGGGCCATCGCCGGCAGTTCGCTGCGGCTGAACCCGGCCGTGCCGCCGAGGCGCTGGCCAAGCCGGTCGGCAAGCCGGCCGACGGACAGGGCGTCGGATTCCGGTTTCAGTTCCTGATGCGGCTGATCCTGTCGAGCAGCACGCGCGGATTCATTGTCACCAGTGACCGTTTTTCCGTTGTTCAGCCGGCCCGCCGCCGGTGCGGCTTTGGAGCCGGCCGGGGCTTTTTCTGCAGCACAGGGGTCAATCCCGTGCAGGCCGGCCTGCCGCAGGAGGCCGGACCGAGCCAGAGACCTTAGGGGCACGATGCGGTTACGGCAGCAGGTTCCGGTGCCCGGATCCTCCGGCCCGGGCGGATACTTAAGGCGTACGGGAGGCCTCAAGGAATCAGGCCGGAGACGGGCCTATTGCAGGTGCCGCAGCGGCGGCGGGCGGGAGGTTCCGGCAGTGTTGTCGGATGAAGAGCGCAGGCGACTGGAGGAGCTGGAGCGTGCGTTGGCCGCCCAAGACCCGGACCTGGCCCACAGGCTGTCTCTCGACCCGAAATCCCGGGTTCTGCTCGCTGTTCTGGCCGCGGCGGCGGGGGTGGTGCTGCTGGTCACCGGTATCGCCACCAAGCTCACCGCGGTCGGGGTTGCCGGGTTCATGCTGATGTGCACCGGCGCGTACCTGTACCCCAGCCTGCGCTTCCCCGGCCGCCGCTTTCCCTGAGCACATCGCCGCGTCAGAGCACTGTTATCGGTGGCTTAGGGGTGCCGGGACCGGTTTAAAGGGCTTCAGCCCCGGTCCCTTGCGGGGGTCGGGGCTGACGTTTCAGTGGGTCAGGCTGCTGCGGCCTGTTCCTGGGGGCAGGTTCTGCGGGGTTTATCGGCCAAGGATGTCCCGGACTCCAGCCGGTCGCAGGGAGGTGGCACCGGCCCGGCAGGCAGCTTAAGCAGGCAGCGATAGGGGCTCCGGCCGTATTCCTGCCCACCGTGCGGTAAAGCCCGGCGCCGGCGGACCTGTAGCAGGTCTCAGGCCCCGGTCCGTCCCATGTCCTCGACCTCATCCAGCGGCAGGCCGGAGGCGGCGGCCAGATCCGGTGCCGGGACACCGGCGGCCAGCCCTGCCCGGACCGCGTCCTGCAGAAGGGCATCGGCGCGGTCCAGGTCGAACTGCAGCGATTCTTTGTCCGCGGCGGCCACCCGGATGCGGTTGATGACCTCCTCCCTGGTGCTGTGCTCCATTTCCGCCTCCTTAACCCCGTGCAGCAGATGGAACGGGCGGAAACACTGCTCGGGGTTTCCGCCCGCCCGTCGGCCGGCTCATGGGTACCGGCCCTGTCGTCCGTGCCGGCAGGATCATGGTTCGAGGACATCCCACCGGGGCGGACGACACTGTCGATTCTGGCACCGGATCCGCACCCAGGAAAGACCCTCCCGCCGGCTGCCTGCGCTGTGGCCGGACCCGGGCTCCGGTCAGAGCGGGGGAGCGCAGACCAGGGCGTTGTTACCTCCCGCTGGAGCCCTGCGCACCGGCCGGCGCACCCTCCCCGAAGAACAGCACCGCACCGAACGGCACTGGAACCTCCCGGCCCGGCACGGCCGTCGGGTTTTGCCGCGCTGTCCGACGGCGGGCCGCTGGCCGCCGAACACGTTGCCGGTTGGGCCGGGCATCTGCGCAGGCTCAAGCGGCACGCGGAGGCGGGCCTGCGGTAATCCTCCGGCGGTAATCCTCCGGCGGTAATCCTCCGGCAGGGACTACCCCTCCAGGAGCTTCAGGCCCAGCCGCTGGCAGACTTGGGAGCTGCCGGGGAAGACCCCGACCTCGTCCTCGTAGAGGCAGGCGCTCAGTTCCGGCACGGTGAACGTGATGGTCATATCCTCCGGGTCGAAACCGCTGTCCGGATCCAGGGCCTCCGGATTGATACCGTGCCGTGTCAGTGTGCCGTTCCGCCACTGGTCCGCGCAGTGCCCGATCGCTTCGGCCGGCGGCCTGTTGCGCGGGTGCGCCAGGCTGAGGGCGTCATCGGCCTCAAGCTCCGGAGCGGGAAAGCAGCGGATGGTGCTCTGGTCGGCGACCGCCTGGCCGGCGATGTACACGCCTCCGGCCGTGGCCCCGGCAGCAATAAGACCGACGGCGGCGATGGCCGTCGTGCGTTTGATACCTGGCATCATTCCCCCTCATGAAGCAAAGCCTGGCTTGGGTGCCGGATGGAACCGGCCCACGCCTACCAGTCTGCACAGTACCGCGCCCGTAGCCCGGGTGCCGGGTACGTGTCCTGCTAACGTTTCGACCACACGGCCATCCCGTGCTACGTCTCTGCGGAAACTGTTGGATCAACGCAGACGCTGCCATCGGCGTTTACGGTGCGAGAGCACAGGCTTTCCGGTCAGGAGTGCAACAGCTTTGCCGAACCGCTCAGCGCCAGGGAATAGCTCGAAGCAAGAGAACCGGCCGGCCACATTATGGGGCCGAGCAGATGGGGCCGGCCGCGGAACCGGCGGTTGGCCCCTGAGTGCCGCAGTTCAGGCACCGGCCCTGTTCTAGGCGAAGTCACGTCCCAGGCGGCATTCGGTGCGGGCCCGCTGCCGGGTGGCGCGCATCCGCCGCAGCCGCTTGAGGAGCATCGGGTCGTGGGCCAGCACGGCCTCCGTATCGATCAGGGCGTTGAGGATCTGGTAGTAAGGACACCGCGGCTCGCCGATACCGATCGCGGTCGCCACGCCGACGATGTTGCCGGTGCCGACCGTTGCGGCCAGCGCTGTCGTGAGGGCCTGCAACTGCGAGATATCGCCCTTGGCGCCTTAGTCCTTGCGTCTGAGTAAACCGAGCGACAAGGCCGGCCCCAGCTTCCGGATGGATTTCTTGGGACAACTGGGCATGTTCCCGGAACCTGATCCCAGAGCCCTAAGCGGGCCTGAATCGCTATTGCCGACCAGCCGCCGCCAAACCCTTCAATCGCTCGGTGCTTCGGGAAGCCACTAACTTCATGACGGCGGCGTGCCGGCGGTGCAGAACGTCTCATATCCCACTCAGTCCTTCTCCCTTACTGTGAAGGAGTAACCACACCTCAAGGGACTATCGAAAGGCACGGTCATGGCGACGAAGATTTCCAAGAGCTTCGCCACCCTCCTCGCATTGTGCGCATTGCTCATTACCGGCTGCGACGACCCAAACCAGGATGAAACACCGAACGAGGATGTTCAGCAGGAACAGAACGAGAACACCGGAGATAACCAAGAGAACGACGACGATAACGAAGGCGGAGTCAATCAGCAGGACGGCGACAGCGGCGAAGCAGATGACTAGCCAGCAGGGGAGAACAATAATTCGGGAGGAATCAGCGACACGACAGATGCGCTGTTATCGGCGTTTGACTGGGTAAACGGCTCCCTTAAGTTTGAGGATTCCGCCCGCGGGGCTGGGGTGAAACGATGGTGGTGTCAGGAGACGGTCCTGCTGCAGTCGGGGGCCGTCCGGGACCCAAGGATGCCTTCCATGTCCACCGACCCTGTCCGGCTTCGCCGGTACACCACCGCAGCCGCCCTCTTTGTCGCCGGCATCTGCAACACCCTCGCGTTCGCCGTCTGGCCCTGGGGACGGGACGACACCACGGAGGCCTTCGTCCACGCCGTCACGGGCAGCTCCTCGGCCGGTGAACTCGGGCCCCTGCTGCTGCATTACGGGTTCGTGGCGCTGGCGGCCGGCATACTGGGGCTGCTGGAAATGCTGCGTCCCGGCCCGGCGGCCTGGGGGCAGATCGCCGGAGTACTGGCCTTTGCCGGAGTGGTCAGTTTCCTTCCCTCAGCACAGATCTACTGGTTCCTGCGCTCCGCCGATGCCGCGGAGGTCCCCGCCGCACAGCTTGCCGCCATCGCCGCCGACTATCCGAGCGGGCTGGCGTATGCCGCCATTGACCGTCCGGCCGTGTTCGTCACGCTCGTCGCATGGCCGCTGCTGCTGCTGGCACTGTGGCGCAGCGGTGTGCTGCCCTGGTGGCCGGCGGTGGCGATGTTCACCGGACTGGGAATACCGATCTTCCTGCCCTACAGCGTTGTCTTCCCACCCCTTGCGGCCACCATCCAGGCCGTTGCCCTGATCTACATCGGCCTGCAGGTACTGGACGCCGGCAGCAGCCCGCGCATAGCCCTCCGGCCCAGGGCCCGCGGGCCGGCGCGACCCAAGAGAACCCAGACCCGGCCCGGCACGGCCTGAGACGCCGGGGCCGCCCACAGGCGCGTACCGCATCAACAGATCCGCGGCTCCACCCCAAACCGCAGGTGTCATAGGCGCTGTTATCGGCGCGGTATTTCAGGGCAGGTTCTGCGGCTTTAGCTTCTGGTGCGAGAGCCAGGGGCCTCACCGTGACAGGGGACAGGCTGCAGGGCAACGGTGAGGGCGGCACGTACCAACCCCCACGGCGGTATGTGCCGCCCACCGGCTGCTGTCACCGGTTCCTCGCCGCTGTCGGTCACAGGCTGCATCCTGAACCCGTGACACGCCCCGGGAGGACGATCACGACCATACAGTCGCCGGGCATACGCGAAAAATGTGACGCCAGGTTAGGGGGAGACAGAGGTCCCGGGCGGTCACCCACTGCTGTGCCGGGGTCTTCGCCTGACGGCGAGGTCTACCAGCTCCTCGCATGCCAGATCAGGCGGGTCTGGCCGGGGGCCGGCTCGTAGCTGCCCTCTTCGTGTACTTCGGGCAGATCCTGCGCCCGCAACTGCACGGTGTCCCCGTCTTTGGGGCCGCCGTAGTACCGGTAAACAGTCACAGATTCGTCCATAGAGAAACGGTAAGCGCGGCACCCTTGCCTGGCCAGACCCTGG
Source organism: Arthrobacter sp. B0427-1-12 (assembly GCF_059092905.1). Classification (NCBI taxonomy): domain Bacteria; kingdom Bacillati; phylum Actinomycetota; class Actinomycetes; order Micrococcales; family Micrococcaceae; genus Arthrobacter; species Arthrobacter sp. B0427-1-12. The sequence goes on from NZ_JBNHIC010000045.1 coordinate 6,101, forward strand.
GCCAGCCCGGGACAAGGAAAAGCTGCGGCCAACCGTGGATGAGGCATCACCTGTATCCTCCCGGCACACCCGACGATGGCACCCCCCAGTCCGGCAGCCAGCCCGTGCACTACCGCGGATGCGTCCGTGAAGAGACGGCAGGGCAGGTGCGGCGGCCCGGGGCGCTGCCTCCTTTGGGAAGCCGCAGCTGAGGCCCCGGTCATATGCGCTGCTATCGGCGGGAAAGCTAATTGGCACTGCATAACCTCAGGATGCGTCTGCGGTCGCTGTCGGGCTTGCCAGGGAGGCCGTCAATGCCGCCGGCGGGCTGCCGGCGGCGGCGGGACCGGAACCCGAGAAGGCCGCCTTCCGCCGGGCCTTCACCACGGAGGATATGCGTGAGGGCACCCGCGCCTTCCTCGCGAAGGAGAAGCCCGACTTTCCCGGGCGGTAATGGAGGCGGCACAAGCTGTCCAAAGGCCAGCCATGCTTTTCCCAGGCTGCCTCCGGTAGCCGGGGTCCATGGCACCGGTCACCAGGGAATTCTTCGCGTACGGGCTGTGTTTTCAGTTCAGGAAGGATGGACCATGGCGGACCGTCAGGCGGACCTGCTCAAAGCCCTGCATGATGAGCATGCGGCGGCGCTCTGGCGGTACGTGGTCGGTCTGACCGGAGATGAACAATTTGCCCAGGATGTTGTCCAGGAAACGCTGCTGCGGGCCTGGAAACGGCCGGAGGTGCTGGACCAGTCGGCGAGCGATTCCCGTGCCTGGCTGTACACGGTGGCACGGAACCTTGTCATTGACGACCGCCGGAGTTCGCGCTGGCGCCGCGAGTACCGGACGGATGAGATTCCCGATGGCGCCGCCGGCGGAGACGACGGCGACCGGACCGACGCGGTGCTGGACTCCTGGCTGGTCAGGGAGGCATTGAGTGAGCTGACGGAGGACCACCGCACGGTGATCGTCCTGGCCTATTACGGCGGAAAGTCCATCGCGGACATGGCTGCCCAGCTTCAGCTGCCTGCCGGCACCGTCAAATCAAGACTGCACTACGGATTGCGGGCCCTGCGGCTCGCGCTTCAGGAAAGGGGTGTCACCAGCCCGTGAGTGTTTCTGCCAGCCATCCGGCGGACCCCTACCGCGGGTGGGACGCCGCCTGCGCCATAAACTCTCCTCCGCTTCTCCCCGGGCAGCCCGGGGCCTGGGCGCGCTTTTGACCGCGGGACTGGGACTGGTCCTGCTCATCCTGGCCGTAGCCTCGGAGCTGACACTGGTTACGGCTGCCGGATCCGTGCTGATGTATAGCTGATGTATATAGGAACCCTGCGCTCTTTCCTGCTCAAGGTCCCCGTTGACCCTTCCTCATAGCCCGGCCACGGACACAGGCGCACAGCCATTGCAGACGGCTCAGCCCGTGGTGTGCGTGGCGGGTGCGGGCGGGTTCTGACTGCGTCTGTTTCAGCTGACGGTGTCCGGAGCGCAACGACATATGCGCTGTTATCGGCGTCTGGGGCCGGCCGTGAGCTGCCAGTGGAGTTGGTGCTCGAAGGGATGCCGGACCGTCGCTGTCTAGAGAATGTCGCGGATCAGCCCTGTCGCAGCATCCATTCCATAGAGCTTGTTCAGTGAATCCAGAATGTAGTCCGGGGAATGGGGCTCGTACTGCTGGCCGGATCGCCGGGACATGGCCAGTACGGCTGCGAGACCGAGATCGGGGCGCATGGAGACGGTTTCGTAGGCGAAGTCCTGCGGATTGATGACGGTGATGCCGTCTGGGATCTTGGCAGTGGGAAAGTCCCGGGAATTGTCAGTGACGATACTTCCGGCACCACCCACAACGGCGGCCGCCAGCACGTGTTCATCATCAGGGTCGGGCAGACCGTATGTGCCGTCCAGGCCCTCCCAGCCGGTGACGATGGAATCGCTGAAACTTGACCGCATCTGCTCTGCCAGATGCCGCGCCTTCTCCCGGGCCTCGTCCGGATCCATCCCGCGGTCGATTTTCTTAAGCTCTTCGTTGGCTTCGACTTCTCCGAGGATGGCTTCGCTGAAGATGAAGCGGTAGGCACCTTCGAACGCGAGGGAGAGGAGGAAATCCCGCTGCGTGCTCGGCCAGAGTACGCAGCTGTCCAGGAGCGCGGTGAACATGCCCCTATGCTGTCATCTGCCCGCGTCGGCGGCGTCCGGCCAGCTTGCGGGCTTCCTTCATCCGCTCGGTGGCGGCTTCCGTGGCTTCGTCGTCAATATCGCCCATGGACGCCAGAGCGTCATACCGTTCGGCCTTTTGCGCTTCTTTGTATGCGAGTACGTCCGCGAGTTTTACACGCCGATGGGTGCCCGGCTTTTCAAACGGGATCTTGCCCGTGTCGAGGAGACGTACGACGGTAGGGCGGGTGACCCCCAGAAGCTCCGCGGCCTGCTGGGTCGTCATTGTCATGGAACTGGGAGTGATCGTCACGGCCAGGCCTTTGCGCATCGCTTCCACAGCCTTGACGAGTACCTGGTAGATCTCGTGGGGGATTTCCACCTGGTCGCCGGGTTCGGAGCCGGACAGGAAGAACTGCGGCCGCGGCGGTGTCCCTTTTCTGGCGGTGTGGGCCTCGATGAAGTCGTAAATTTCGCCGGCGTCGGGTGTCTCAGGCGCGAAAAAGGTTTCCTTCATCGCAGTGCTTGTACCCATGGTCGCTCTTACCTCTAACTCGATCCATGGACTGGATCGCTTTCGTTTCTTTCGTTTTATCCTAGGCCTCGGCGCGCCCCTGGTCCAGTCCCACGAATACGGAGCCGGGAGCTGCATTGCCCAACGGCTTGTTTGCGGTGCTGAACGCGGACCGCGCACATGGCGTGCATAGAACCGGCAGGACGGGGCCGTCTCTGAACTTGGCGTCGGGCCATTCTTTCCGACCGGCACCCAGCACGTAATCCTGTGGGCAGTGACCATGTCATATGCGCTGTTATCGGCGCCTCGCGGCTGTGCTGTATTCCGCGTTCCCCGGCAACAGGCGGGACCGCAAGGCGGCTTGCCTCCGATAACGCCCACTTATGCTACCGATCCGGCGGCCCCGTCTTTCGGCCCGCTGCGACGGTGGGAGTAGGCCTGAGGTCCAGGTAAAAGGCCACCGGGGCAGTGTTGGTTTTCCTGATCACTTCATTGCTGTAGACGCGGCCGCACACTGGGCAGAGCGTGTAGAGGTCGTCCTCATCCTTAGGCCGTTCCGCCAGGCCGTCGGGAACGGTGGTGAACTCGGAGTGAACCGGGACGCCCTTGTCATTGGTGTCGATCAGGCCCTTGTCATGGGCAGTGTTGCCGCAGACGCAGGTCAGGCTCTGCGGGTCACCGCCGATGACCTCTGCGTACTCGTCCCCGTACTCGATCTCTTCGTAATCGGTGGCATCATGGATCACTTGGTTCTCCCCGTTTGTGTTGGGCAGTGCTGATGCCGATTATCTGGCCCCCGTGCATCCGGCACCACCGCATTCTTATAACGGATGCGACGCAAAAGCCTCGGTCCGGCCCAGGACAGCCCTGTGAGGGCGGCACGGAGAGCCAATCCGCGCCGATCCCCATGCAGCCAGCACCTGGCCGGTTCAACTGACCGGTTCAGGGGCCGAGCCCGGGGGCCCGGCTGAAGGAGACATATGCACTGTTATCGGCTCTTGTCTACCGGATGCTACGCGTCCGGGATTGTTTTCCAAGGCAGCGGCAGGACGCCGGCGGCTGCAACCTACTTGGCTTCCAGTTTGGCGAGTCGTTCGGCGATCTTGGTCCCGGTCCGCTGGTTCTCCGGGATGCGGTTCAGCCAGCGTTTCAGGACGGCGATCTCCTCGTCCTTCTCGCCGAGTTTTCGGTGGATGATCGCCGTCTGTTCGGTGTAGGCCGGTGCGGGCATGCCGCCTTTGCTGTCTTGCTCAGCGCCTTCAATGGCCTGGTAACACAGCTTTAGGGCCTCCTGCAGCCGGCCTTCGCGCTTGAGCTGCTTGATGGGTTCGACCAGCTCAAGGTAGTGGATACCGTCCACCATCCCGGCCTTGAACTGCTCGGCCCGGTCCCCGCCTCCGGCCAAGGCCTCCTGCACCATCTGCGAGTTTTCTTTGGCCGCGGCCACGGTCCGCTCCCTCGCCGTAAGCGGGGGAGGATTGCCCGCGGTGTGGCGCCACCGGGGCGTCCCTGCATCGAGCCACACGTAGGCCTTGGCGCGGAAGCCGCCCTCGCGCAGCACATGAAGCTGATAGGGGACCGGAACGCTGGTCCCGGGGCGCAGCGGCAGCATCTTCGCGACACCGGCAGGCAGGTTGCCGACCTTTTCACCCTCGATGAGAACCGCAACAGCGTCGGGATCCACCGGATTATCGGGCTCCCGTTGGAGCTGTCCCTGGCACTCGTGGATCCCGCGTACGCCCAAGCCCTTGCGGTCGGCCAGCGAGACGACCGCGTCCTTGGCGAATGTCGTGGTACCGGCCAGCTCGACGCACCTGTTGATGTCCATGCGCATTCGGAGAACAAACTCCCCGCCAGGTTTGTTGGTCCTGCTATCGGTGCTGCTGAAAGCGCGCTTGACCCAACTGCCCAACCCCATGACGATCTCCCCCGGATGTCTCGTACTGCCGCGGGCTCTGCGGCGGTCCATGGCCCGACTCTAACATCGGATGGTCAGCCCGCCCCGTCCTGATCACGGCGGGGTGGGTCTGTCGAGGCCGGTTTCAGATGCGGCTCAGGATCTGGGCCTTTTGGGCCTGGAACTCTTCATCGGTCAGGATGCCTTTGGCGTGCAGTTCGGCCAGCCGCTCAATTTGAGCGATGGGGTCTGCGGCGGCAGCGGAGGGTGTGGCAGGAGCCGGCTGTTCCTTCAATTGGCGGAATGTGCGGGCGATGGCATCGCCCTGGCCGTGACCGAGTGCGCTGATAACAGCAGACGTGCCCGAGTGGGTGACTGTCAGGGTCTCGCCGGTCATTTTCTTGCCAAGGGAGATGGCGCCGATGGAGCTGAGCGAGAAGTCTGTCATAGCCTCTGAGCCGAGCATGCTCTTTTCAAAGAACAGCAGACGCTTGTCGGTGAGGGCGACGATCCCTGTCTTGTTGGCGTATTGGCCCACGCCCAGGGCGTGGACCAGTTCGCCCCGATCAAGGATGTTGGCCAAGTGATTGATCTCCTTGCGGCCGAAGATCCTGTTGGAAAGCTTCGCAGCGGCGGCCGGGATGCCGTGGTCGTACAGCAATCCTTCCGGCAGGTGTTCGGCAATGGTGGCCAGATGCTCAAAGTGCTTGTCACCGAGCCCCTCAACAGTCCAATCAATGTCGGTCCCGGTCGGCGATTCTGTGATGTCCCCGTGGATTCTGGCTGCCCAGCGGTTCTTCATGATCGCCCGCGGAACCTCGATATCAATGCTCCGGCGGTCAGCATGAGCCATCTGGAAGTCTGTTTGACCGACGGCTTGCTGCACCCGTGCAAGTGCCTCATCTATGCCGGCGAGAAGCGTCCAGCCTGCAGTCCTGGAGATAGTTGCCATGATGTGTTCCCCCTGAATCATCCCGATTGTGGCCGCTCCCGGCCACAGCCTCACTCTATGGCGAGAAATGGACCCAGGAGCGGATTCTCGAATCCCGCCGCGTACTAACTCGGTGAGAGATAGCCTTTGACCGTTGTTCGCAGGGCTTCGGTATGTTCGTAGATCTCTTCCAGGGAGCCGATGGGAACCCGTGTTTCGGCTTTGTCGCCATCGAACAGGCCGATGTACTTCTGGCTCCTGTTGAAGTGCAGCCGGGCGATCGGTTTGCGGTTGTTGTCATCGAGCAGGACGGCGAAGTAGGACTTCGCGTCCCGCTGGGTGACCCGGGTTGGTTTGACCTCGCTGCAGACGATGGCTCTGACGATCTGGTAGCCCTCAAGTTCTTCCAGTGTTGTCTCAACGCTGTCGGCCTGGGTCAGGTCGCTTTCCACTGCGGGTTCACTGGTGACGGTTGCGGCAATGGCCGCATCGTCGCTGTGTGGGTAGTTCGGTGCGCCTAGAGCGGTCTTGAGGCGTTCGTTGACCTGGTCGTTGAGGAACTGTTTGGTTGCCTTGGCCACCAGCCCGGTGAACTGCTGACGGACCTTTTGGGTGTAGGCGCCCTCGTAGACGCGGGTCGTGAAGAATTTGACCCACTCGTCCTCGGGTTCCTTGAACTGGGAGGCGAGGATTCTCTTGATCTGGCCGATGTACTTCAGCTCGCCGGCCGCGTTAATGATCGAGTCCAGGTCGAAGACGTCCTTGGACAGCTTCTGCAGTTCCGGGATCAGCGTCTCGTCGATGTCGTTGAGGTCGAGCACCAGGAACGGCTTGGGGTCCATCTTGTTGGGGGCGTCCAGGTCGGTGAAGAACTGGTAGGTCTCGCCGTTGGTCAGGATGGCGATGCGGGCGTTGGTGACGGCGAAGTAGCGGTAGAGCTGGGAGGCGTGTTCGATCCGGACCGGTTCTTTGGATTTCTTGCACTCGATGAGGATCTGGACCTCGCCGTCGTGCATGATGGCGTAGTCGATCTTTTCGCCCTTTTTCACGCCCACGTCGGCGGTGAACTCCGGGACGACCTCCAGCGGGTTGAATACGTCGTAGCCGAGGATGGTCGAGATGAACGGCATCACGAACGCGTTCTTGGTCGCCTCTTCGGTCTCAATGGAGGCCCGCTGCTGGCGGACCTTCGCTGCCAGCGCCGTCAGTCGTTCCGCAAAATCCATCACTTCCCCCTCGAATTGATTGACTCCGGCCACCGTATCGCAGGAAGCAAAGCGTGCCCAGATCCGAGAAGCGAATCGGACGAGTAGCTCTCAGATCCGGGGCTGGAATACCCTTTGCGGTACCTAGAAAACATGACGGGTTATGTGACGCCGAGTACGCCAATGGAGCACCTGATCCGGGTTGTCACGTAAATCGGTCGTATAAATGCCAGACGAAAAGCGTCGGTGTTCTCGCTGCTACGTCTACTGAGAGCTATGTTTCAGAATCCATTTCCAAATTGCTCTCTATTTCATCCATGGACCCATCCCATTTAGTGATTCTTCGAGCTTTCAAGGATCGCGTCATTGACCGTCCAGGGGCGTTGGTGACAGTCATTTCTGCCTCAACCTCGACAAGGTCGTCTGGATTCCAAGTAGCCCAAGGACGTCCCTCTAGCTCCGATACATCAATCCTTACGTTGCCAAACTCGGAGGCGAGGAGCTCCCATTTCTTGCCGTGGCTGACGGTTCTTAGGGTTCCATGAATGGTGACTTGTTCTGTATCCAGCTTGCGTCCGGAGATCACCTGCGCAATGAATACGGCGTCGCGTGCCGTGAGGTTGAATTCAGAAACGGGGTGCAGGGGCTGGGTCCATCGCATATTCAGGTCGAACCCGTTTCCGGATGAAGTTTCCGCGAAGCTCTTCAAAGCACTAGCGACACGTGGTCCCAGCTCCCGTACCGCTGTGGTGAAGGCGGAAGCAGGATCGCCGGGTTGATGCTCGCCGGCAGAATGAAACAGAACGACTAGTTCTGACATGACAGCGTCTATGAGCTGGGTATCCGAGTCGTTAAAAAGTTCACCCCTATGCCGCAGCTCTTGGACTGGAGCCAGTTGAGGCGTCAAATCGAGAATTATGGATCCAGGCCGAGGGGCTGCGCGGAGGCCCAAAACAGTCTTCGCTGAAAACTCTTGAGGAACTCGGCCACGTATGCTTTGAAATCCGCCAAGCGAGGCTCCAATGGAAGTAACGAGACGTTGGAAAGCAAGGCCCAACGAAGTGACGGCTTCTAACGGAGCCTCATGTCCATGAACGCCTTGACCAGAGAGCCGAAGGGAACCGACGGATGGAGCCTCTCGGGTCAGTACAGTTTCCCCACGATGGCGTTCCATACTTACTCGGCTTAAGTCCGCGGATGATAGGACTGGTTGTGCGGCAATTTCTGCCGCGAAGAGAGCTAAGAACTCCTGGGGAGAATTAGGTCGCGAAGCCATCCAAAATCACCTCCACGTATCCTCTCACTGGAATTGCATCCTCATCGGTGGCTGGAGCCGTTCGGTCCAATTTGTGACGTTGAAGCCAGTCATCCCAGTAACCTCGTGCTAGGAGTTCGTGATGATCTCTCTGACTTTCGGGTCCATTCGCAGCGCGAGGCGTCCAATGGATGACATATGAATCGACCAGGATCCCTTTGGATTTAAGTTGTCCTCCGCCATTGAATAAAGCGACTACTTGTTTGGCTTCTTCGGTAGGAAGACCATCGTAAGCATTGCCTAGGACGATATAGATGGCGTCGATGTCTGAGGGCTCCGCCTTGCTGGAAAGAAACGAGCCACCGATCCAAACCGCAGCCACGGGAACGGTTTGGCGGAGCGTTTCCGTCGCGAGCTGGAAGTGTTGCCAGATCTGTTGCCGGCGACTTTGGCCGAACTCAGTTTCTGGTACGTACTTAGCTGCGACCTCGTCTAGTGTCCAGCGATAACGGCCAGGAAGTAGGAACTGTACGTCAGCGACCATTGTCGGCCCGACCGAAAGTACTCTCCATCAAATATCCCCCATCTTGTTGCAACTTACATTAGAGCAAGACAGAGGGAGAGAACCGATTTCGCCTGTCCGAGTGAGGCCACAATCGCACCCTCCTCTGACTTCAAGATAATGCGTACTGCAGCTGCCATCGTTGTCGTCACCGGGGGGAGTTCCGACGGCTTGGCGTAGTTACTGGCTTGGCGTAGTTACTGGTACAGCGTTTCGCGGCTGCTGTCGAATCCCCGGGCAGGCCTGTCTTTTGTTCGCCGGTGGCAGCTCGTTGCCGCAACTGAGTTGCCTGTTCCGGGGTGAGGGTCTTTTTCCATCCGCGGTAGGCGCCGCGTTGTTGGCCCAGAGTGATGCCTTCGCGTTGACGTTCCTTAATAAAAGGAGCGTTCGAACTCGGCGAAGGCGCCTATAACTGAGAACATGAGGCGGGCAATCGGGGAGTCCGCGTCGGTGAAGACCAGGCTTTCCTTGACGAACTCCACCCGCACTCTCTCGGGGGCGAAGCGCAGGAGCTCGGCCAGCTGGGCCGGGCCGTGTCCCGGCGGAGGCATCGTCTGTCACCAACCCCGTCCGGTACCTGGCCCTCATAGGAACCCGATCCGAGGGCGTCTCACCAAAGGATCGTTTACTAAGACCGGCGGTATGGGCCACCGCCCCCCGGCCCGAGCCCCGGATTCCCGGGGCCGGCATCGTCTCATCAATATGTCTCACGTCTGATGTTCTCAGGAATCGGAATTATGGCCTTTGATGGGACTGCGGGGAGCGGCATGGCAAGCATCGGATACGCCAGGGTCAGCACTCTGGACCAGAACGCGGACCTGCAGCACGCGGCGCTGAAGGCCGCCGGCTGCAAACGGATCTTCACCGACCATGGCATGAGCGGCACGCGGGCCAGCCGGCCCGAACTGGACCGGATGCTCGAGCACCTGCGGGAGGGGGATGAGGTGGTGGTCTGGAAGCTGGACCGGCTGGGCCGCAGCACCCGGAATCTGCTGGCGTTGATCGATGAGCTGGAGGGGCGGGGCGTGCACTTCCGGTCACTGACCGAGGGCATCATCACCACGGGCCCCATGGGCAGGGCCATGTTCACGGTGATGTCCGCGTTCGCCCAGCTGGAACGTGACCAGCTGGCTGAGCGGACCAGGGCGGGCATGGCTGCAGCCGCCGCCAACGGGCGGCGGGCCGGACGGCGCGAAATCAGCGCAGGGGACCGGAACGTCCAACGCGCCCAGGAACTGAAAGCCCAGGGGCTTAAGGCTGCCGACATCGGCAGGATCATCGGCGCCAGCCGCGCCACCGTCTACCGGTATCTCAGCCTGGAGGCCGACTGACGGGGAAGGCTGTCAGGGTGCTTAGCCGGGGCGTCAGGTTGGGGGTGTACTCCAACTAGGCATCTCGCACGGGCGCTTATCCCTATAAATGCGTCTCGGAACAGCAGTTGAGAACAGCCAACCGGGAGTTACTTGCAAGACATGGTGGCAAGATGGTCCGTTCCTTGCACGGGAAGGGAATCAGCTGTGTCTTGCCGGGGTCCTGCATTGAATGCCATGCAAGACGGCTCAAAGCCCGGGATTGCGACACCGAGCGATCACAGAATGCCGCCACCAAGCGTTGAAGTCCACAGGATTTTGCACCCTATTCTGATGGATTTTCAGGTACCTGCCTGACGTCAGTTTGGGGTGTACTCCAACCTGACGCCCGACCGCGTCGGTATTCAAGGCTGCGAGATGAAGCTGCGTCGTCTCCGGGTGCGGCCCCTTACTGACAGGGAAGCTGGTTCCCCTGCATACAGTTAGGTCCCGTGGACATCATCACGTTGGCGATACGAGCACGGCATGGCGTTTATCTGCAGCTGATCAGACTCGAGGGGTGCTCATCATCGAGTGCATTAGCTGATCCAGGATCGGTGTCGGTTCCGCCCTCCAGATCGGTGTCCGGTCCTTGTCGATCAGGACGGCACGGATCCCTTCCGCGAAATCCTCCGAACGGGTGATGATCCTGGTCATCTGCAACTCCATTTGGAGACACTCATCCAGGGTCCGCTGACTGCCCCACTGGATCATTCCGAAGGTGGTTTCCATGCTCTGGGGCGAGCAGTCGTCCATTGTCCTTTGCACGGCCCTGGACCAGGTGCTGTCCACGGCCAGGAGCCGGTCCCGGATACAGCCGAGTGACGCGGCACCGAAGCACCAGTCGATTTCGCTCCGGTGTTCTGCAAGGTATCCCCCGCTCTCGGGCTTCTGCCGGCCGGCACGGGCAAGGACCTGAGCGACCGGCTGCCCCTGACCCTGGCCCAGCAGCTGCGGCAGCATATCGATGGATGCGGCGGGCACAAAGTGCGTGGCCGCACCGCAGTACAGCGCGTCCCGGTAATCCATCCGATGCCCCGTCAGGCCCAAAAACATGCCGATGGAACCGGGCAGTCTCGGCAGGAAGTAACTGGCCCCGACGTCGGGAACGAAGCCAATTGCCGTCTCGGGCATCGCCAGCACCGCGTTCTCCGTCACGACCCGGAAGCGCCCGTGGATGGACAGTCCGATTCCTCCTCCCATGCAGATCCCGTCGATCAGTGAGATCACCGGCCGCGGATAGCTGGCCAGACGGAAGTTCATCCGGTATTCCGTCGAGAAAAAGTTCTCGACCGCCTCGTAATCTGCAGCGAGCACATCATGGCGAACCGTCTTGATGTCCCCTCCGGAGCAGAAGGCTTTCGGATGCGCGGACCGGATAACGACAGCGTCAACGGGCGCTGCCTCCCAGCTGTCCAAGGCACCATGGATCGCATTGATCATTTCCGTGTTCAACGCGTTCAGTGCCTTCGGACGGTCCAGAACAATTTGCCCGATTCCATCGCTCAATTGCGCCTGGACGAATCCCGAAGCCGTATTTTCTGTCGACATCTGCTCGACTCCTTTGCATAGGGCTGAATCATCGGTGTCCCCGCGCCTGTCGGCGGAGACCTGAACTGTACGCGTTGTCAGTGACGGTCGAAGTGTGAGCCGCTTTGCCGGTTGAAAAGTGAGCCACGATGGCCTTGGTTATTCTGCCGTATTTTCCGGTCTTGTCGAGGGCAGCGAAAGACCCATGACGGGGCGGGTGTAGCCGCAGAGCGCGCGAAAAGCGGACTCAGCCGCTAACTGCAGTTCAACAGCATCGATTCTTAAGTGCAAAGCCCGGAGGCGGGTTCATCGGCGGAACGACGTCGGATCTCCGCGTCGTTCCAAGGCATGAGGGCTTGATAGTCCGGTACGAAGCCCAGGCCTTTCGTTGCATCTGAGGAAACCGCGTCCCGGGTGACGACGACATCCAGTACTGCTGGCGCGGCTTCCATAGCGCGACGCAGAGCAGGTAATAGATCATTGGGGTCTTCAACCCGTTCTCCGTATGCACCTGCTGCTCGTGCCAGGGCTGCGTAGTCGGTCGCCCCGAGTTCAGTTCCTACGACAAGGCCATAGTTGGTTTCTTGGTCATAGCGCTCAATGTTCCAGGCTGAGTTGTTGGCAACAATGAAAACGGCCTTGGCTCCGTGCCGGACGGCGGTGTCAAGTTCAATCGCATTGAATCCAAAAGCACCATCACCGCTGACGCACACCACTGGCGTGTCTTCGAACTCGAGCGATGCAGCGATGGCGTATGGAACTCCCACGCCGAGGCAACCGAAGGCGCCAGAGTCTAGATACTTACCGGAAGGCAGGCCAATCCGCGCGAAGCTCAGCAAATCGCCGCCGTCTGCAATCAGGATGGGGTTCTGTAGGCCCAATTCATGCAATGCATCGAAAATTCGATTTGGATGCATCAACCCATCTGATCCAGCGGGGCTGTCACTCAGACCTGCCCGCGAACTTTGAACACGCCGGGCATGCTCGGCACGCATCTCGGTTGCCCAAACTTCATCGGAATCCCGCTGCAAAGAACCGACGATCGCGGTGAGCCCGTCCAGCGCAACGCTCACGTCGGCTAAGATTTCGACTTCTCCCCGCCGGTTGTCTATGAGTTCACTAGCCGTATCGGCGATACGAATGAAACGGGCATTCGGCCAGGCTGCCGGAGAACCATATCCGAGCTGATAGTCGAGTTTGCGTCCTACCACCAAGACCAGGTCGGCATCGGCCATGGCTCGACCTCGGACAGCGCCTACATGGGCTGCATTGTTTTCTGGTAGGAGGCCTTTCGTCTCCTGTGTATCAAGATAGACGCAGTCGGTACTCTTCAAGAAAGCTTCTAGAGCGTTGGCGCTTCGCCGTGCTCCGCGGCCAGTGACGACAACAAGTCTCTTGGCCTCGGCTATCAGGTTTGCTGCCGCGTTGAGGTCATCAGGATTGGCAAACGAGGAGCGGCGAGCTTTGGAAGCCATATGTTCGTCCAAAACCAGCGCAGCCGGCACTGTCTCGCGTAGGACGTCTGTCGGTATTTCTAGATAAACCGGGCCAGGAGCCCCCCCATCACCGAAAGCGCGTGCAACAGCCTCGTCTAGTTCCCTTATCACCTGCTCGCTCACTCGTGCCGTTCGTGATTGACGTGTGATGGGACGAAGTATCTCAGTGTGAGCGACATCCTGCAGCGGTCCCATATTGATCTGTGGCCGGGGCGGACAGCCACCTATCAAGAGGAGGGGGGTGCCCGAGATGTGAGCGTTGGCGATGGCCGTTACGGTATTAGTTACGCCAGGGCCAGCGGTGACCATGGCAACCCCAAGTTCACCAGTTAGCTCAGCATGCGCCTGGGCCATGTGCACGGCGGCCCGTTCGTCGCGTACATCGACGATACGTATGCCTAGTCGAGCGGCCTGATCCCAGATGGGCTGAATGTGCCCTCCCTGTAGTCCGAAAATCGTGTGTACACCCCTACGTTTCATGAACTCTGCAATGTAGGTCGAAACTTCCTTGGGTGGGGTGGGATACGAACTCATGAGGGTTGTCCTTTCTACAGCGGGCGTAGGCTCATCGGCGTGATGAGCCGAACAAATGAAAATCGGTCTCGCTGACTGCACAGAGAATCTTCTGGATCGCCTGTACCGGAGCGACAAGGCCGGAAAGGCATTGATAACGAGAGGAACGGGAGAGGACTGTTAGCAGGAAGGTAGAGGGCGGCCAGGGCTAGGAATCCGACGGCGAACACCGCCAGCGTCGACAGCAGCGCGGAGACGGGGTCTGCCGGGTTGAACATTGCGGCGGCGATGAACGGCGCGAAGACCGCGTAGGCGCTCCACTCGTACTACTCGAGGATGTTGCCGACGGTACTGGCGATCAGGGAGCGCTTCTTGGAGATGCCCGCCACGCCTCTACCAACGACCTTGTCGGGACGCTGGTCGCCAGGAACTCACGAGTCGTGGCGACCAGGCCAGCAAGCGGCCGGGTGACCGGGGCGATCAGGCTTGTGGCCATTGGTCAATCTCCCCCCGATTCCCGGGACAGCGCGCCATTCTCCATCGAAGGCTGCGAAACGGACTCATCCGGGCCAGCGTCCGGAGCGGTGTCGGGAGCCCGACGGGTGCGGGACGGATCGTTCACAACGTCAGCCGGCAGCGCGGCCAGTAGCACCGCACCCAGAACCAGCAGTACGGCGGCGCCGTAGAGAGACGAGACCGTGGAGCCGGTGAGGTCGCTCAGCCAGCCCACCAAGGAGGTGCTGACCATGCCGGAAATGTTGCCGACCGAATTGATCAGCGCAATCCCGCCGGCGGCCGCGGCGCCGCCGAGGAAGGCCGACGGCAGCACCCAGAAGGCCGCCTGGGTGGTGGATGCACCGGCGGCGGCCAGACAGAGGCCGAATAGTGCGACAAAGGTGTTGTCGATCCCGACGGCGGTAATCAGCAGGCCGCAGGCGGTGACGAAGCACGGCAGCGCCGTATGGAAGCGCCGCTCGCCGGTGCGGTCGCCGTGAATGTTGTTGAGGATCATCGCGATCACGGCCACGGAATACGGGAGGGCGGTCAGCAGGCCGATTTGCACGGTGCTCTCTACGCCGGTGCCCTTGATGATCGTAGGTAGCCAGAAGCTGACTATGTAGATGCCGAGAGCGACGCAGAAGTAGATGCCGCTGAGGAGCCACACCTTGCGGTCCTTGAGCATTGAGGTGAACTTCAGGTGGACGCGGGTGGTTCTGTTGCCGGCTTCGACGGCCGCTAGGACGGTATCCTGCTCTTTGGGCGAGAGCCATTTCGCCGACCGGACGTCGTTGTCCAGGTAGACCAGCACCAGAAGGCCGAGGACCAGCGACGGAACCGCCTCGATGACGAACATCCAGCGCCAGCCGGCGTAGCCGCCGACCCCATTGAAGGCGCTGAGTATCCAGCCGGACAGCGGGCCACCGAAGACCGACGCCATCGGAATGGCCGCCAGAAAGTAGGCGAAGACCCGTCCACGGCGCGCCGCGGGGTACCACAGCGTCAGGTAGTAAAGGATGCCCGGGATGAACCCAGCCTCAGCAACACCGAGCAGGAACCTCAGCGCATAGAAGATAGCTGGGCTGTCCACCAGTGCCATCGCTCCGGAGATCAGCGCCCAAGTGACCATGATCCGGGCGATCCAGACCTTGGCTCCGATCCGGTGCAGCATCATGTTGCTCGGCACCTCGAAAATGATGTAGCCGACGAAGAACAGACCGGCGCCGAGGCCGTAGACGGTGTCGCTGAACCCGAGATCGGACTCCATCTGCAGTTTGGCGAAGCCGACGTTCACCCGGTCGAGGTACGCCGCGGCGTAGCAGATGAAGAGGAACGGGATGAGGCGCCGGGTCACGCGTCGATAGATGCGGTCGACTTCACGGGGCGACGCGGTTGTTGTAGACATAGCTCATGCTCCTCAGCCGAAGTTACGGCGGTCATCAACGCGCCGGGCCTTGTGGTCGGTTCGTTCGAAAGTGCCCATGGGCACGACCTCGACGCCGACCCTGAGGCCGACCATTGCGTGCAGCTCCCTGGCGACCCGTTCGCGGAAGGCGTCGGCGACCTCGCCGGTCACTTCAGGGGTGTGGTGCTCGGCTCGGACGAGCATTTCGTCCATGGAGCCGGTGCGAGTGACGATGATGCGGTGCTCCCCGCCGTAGTGCTCGATCTGACGCAGAGTGTTGTCGATCTCGGTCGGGTACACGTTCTCGCCGCGGATGTGCAACATGTCGTCGATCCGACCGTAGATGCCGCGTGGGAACCGCGGGTAAGTGCGACCGCAGGGGTTGTCGGTGAGTTCCCAGCTCGCCAAGTCACCGGAGGCGAGCCGGATCATCGGCTGCGAGGTGCGCTCCAGGTGGGTATAGACCGGCGTGCCCTCGCCACCGAAAGGGACGGTCCGATAAGTCTGCGGGTCGCACACCTCGTGGTAGACGATGTCCTGCCAGAGCAGCATGCCCTCGGGTGTGCCGGCTGTGGCCGATGCGCTCATGAAGGGCGTCATCTCCGCCATCGTTCCGCAGTCGATCACAGTGGCACCGAAGGAGTCCGCGATCGCCTTACGCACCGACGGAACTGAGGCTCCCGGCTCGCCGGAGAAGAACATCACCTTGATGCCGAACTCCCGTGGGTCGATGCCTTCATTGTGGGCAACCTCGGCAAGGCGCAGCGCGTAGGAGGGGGTAGCGTAGAACGCTGCCGGCTTCGACGTGGCCAGCCAGCGGACTGCGCGAGCGGTCATGCCCGGGGCGCCGGCACCGAACGGGAAGACCCTGCAGTGCAGCCGCTCCGCTCCGGCAAGCGCGCCCCATGAGCCGAGATATAGGCTAAACACCGCGGCTACGAAGACGGTGTCCCCTGGGCGGATGCCCATGCCCCACATAACCCGCGCGTGGTTGTTGGCGATCACCGACCAGTCATCGCGGCCGATAGCGAACGTCGTCGGGGTCCCGGTGGTGCCAGACGTGCCGTGGATGTGGTGGATTTGCGACGTGGGCACCGAGAGGTAGTCGCCGTAGGGTGGGTGCTCGGCCTGTGACTCGCGCAGGTCCTGCTTGGTGATCACGGGCACCTGCTCGAAGGTCTCAAAGGAAGTGATGTCGCCGGGCTCGAGGCCGGCCTCGCCCCACTTGCGCCGGTAGAGCGGCGAGGTGGCCCATGCGTACTCCATCACCTCGCGCAGGCGGATCAGGATCATCTCGTTACGCTGCTCGGGGTCCATGGTCTCGCGGTTGCGGAACCAGTACGGTGAGGAGGCGTCAGGGAAGTATGTTTCGTCGTACCTCGGGGGGAAGCCCCACTGCTCCATCGGCTGGTCTATGCAGGTCAGGATCTGGCTGGTCATCGTTGTCCTCTCGGGTTGATGCGGTTGGTCAGCTTTGAGACGGGCTAGGCATCTGGGTCTTGGTCTCGGTGCGCCGGGCGATCTCGCGGTCGTCCCACGGAGTGAGGGCTTGATACTCGGGGACGAACCCGAGGCCCTTGCCGCCGTCTGGGGAGACCGCCTCGCGGGTGACGTCGACGTGCACCACGGCGGGCGCGTTCTCCAGCGCCTTGCGCAGGGCGGGCACGAGGTCCTCGGGGTCCTGGACACGGATGCCAAAGGCGCCAAGCCCCTCGGCCATCTTCGCGTAGTCGGCGGCGCCGAGCTCGGTGCCTGCAACCAAACCGTAGTTCTCCTGCTGGTCGTAGCGCTCGATATTCCAGGCCTGGTTGTCGGCGACCACGAAGACCGCCTTGGCACCGTGGCGGACGGCGGTGTTCACCTCCATCGCGTTGAGTCCGTAGGCGCCGTCGCCGTTGACCGACACCACCGGCCGATCGGGGAACTCCAGCGCTGCAGCGACTGCGTACGGCACCCCCACCCCCAGGCACCCCAGGGAACCGGGGTCGAGGTAGGTGCTGGGCTGCAGCCCGAGCCGAGCGAAGCTGAGCAGATCTCCCCCATCGGCGACCAGTACCGGGTCCTCCAGCTCGAGCTGATGGAGGGCGTCGAAGATTCGGTTGGGGTGCATCCGGCTATCGGAGCCGTCATCCGCAGTAGCCAGGGACTCACGGTAGCGGGCAGACCGCTCCTCGTGCCCGCGGCGCAGTTCGTCCCGCCAGGCTGGGTTGGGCCGGTGACCGGTCTCAACGAGCAACTCTGTGAGTTCCTGGAGTGTCCTGGCGACATCGGCGAGCACCTCGACCTGACCGCGTCGGTTGTCGCTGAGCTCGACGCTGGTATCGGCGATTCGGATGAACCGAGCCTGCGGGAAGACCGCCGGCGAGCCGTAACCGAGCTGGTAATCAAGCTGACGTCCGAGGGTGATCACCACGTCAGCCTCGCTCATCACGCGTGAGCGCATTGAGCCGACGTACGCCGGGTGATCAGTGTTGAGTAGGCCCCGGCTCTCCTGTGTGTCCAGGTAGGCGGCGCCGGTGGCGTCCAGGAAGCCGGGCAGTATCTCCCGGGATTCGCGGGCGCCGCGGCCGGTTATAACCGCGACCCGTTTCGCCCCAGAGAGTCCGCTGACCAGGGCCTGCAGCGTCTCCCGATCTGCACGGGTACGGCTCTTCTCGACCCTGGCTACGTGTTCAGGCAGCACCACCCCGGCCGGCACCTCGGCACGCAACACCGCGGGAGGCACCTCAAGGTATACCGGACCTGGGCCAGCGAGGTCGCCGAGCGCCACGGAGTACGCCTCCGAGAACTCGCGCAGCACCTGCGCCGGTTCGCGGAGGGTGCGGGCACGACGGGTGAGCGGGGTCAACATGCCCACGTGGTCAATGTCCTGCAGCGCGCCCATGTTCGCCTGCGGACCCGGGGCGCAGCCACCGATGACCAGAACAGGGGCGCGTGCGATCGAGGCGTTCGCGATGGGGGTAACCGTGTTAGTCACTCCCGGGCCAGCGGTTACCAAGGCGATGCCGGGACGGCCGGTTAGCTCCGCCTGTGCCTGAGCCATGTGCACCGCGGCCGCCTCGTGGCGAACGTCAATAATTTGCACTCCTCTACGGGCCAGCTGGTCCCACACGGGCTGGATATGACCGCCCTGCAAGCCGAAGACGCGGCGGACGCCGTTCGCAACGAGGAAATCAGCAATCAGGGCGGCGACTGAAGCAGGTGACAATGGGACTGGAATGCTCATGGTTCTCCTCGGTGATGTGTGTCACGTTGTCGTCACACGATAGCATTCTGAATACAGAATTCAATAGCTTTTCGAGGGTGAAGAGGCCTGCCGGTTTTATCGTGCTTAGTCTTATTGAGCGATCCGCCGATGGCGTGGCAGCCAGTTTGCCCCGTTTAGCGGGTCTCATACGCCCGGTAGCGGTAGCCTGACTACGGGATCGGATCATGGCGGTGGACGTCGACCGGGCTGTTGGTCAGACAAGCGAGCTGGATTTTGGCGTCGGCCATGGGGCCAGCGAGCCAGCAGTAGTGGGGCTGCCGGGAGGGTTTGAGCCCGCGGCGCTCAGTGAGACCGGATGCTGTCGGCTGCGAGCTCTTTCAGGAGCCGTAGAGAGTCTTTTTTCACGGCAGGTTCGCCTGCGACAGATAGGCCGTTGCGCGGCGCAGGACCTCATTCTCCTGCTCGAGTCAGCTTTTTCACGCCTCAGAGAACTCAGTGTTCTCGACGGCGGTTGTCCTGGGTTGAGCCCATACTCGGCGTCGGCTTGGTACATCCCGCTGCAAAGCCAGAACTCAGCCATGCGAAGTCGGCAGCGATCTGCTTTATCGTTCCCCGGCTCGCTGTGGGGCACCGTTAACCACGTCGCGGATCTCCTTGGGATACTGACTCGGGGACGCTATAGATCCTTCCCTTGACACCTCTCAGCGCAGAGTCCGCTCCGGAGCCATAGGACATTCGAGACCTGCAGATCAAGAACGCTGGATCTACGAGCCTCAGTCCGGGCGCTCTCAGCGATCCGGAGATCAGAGTCAAGAATCAGGCAGTGGACTTCGCCGCCGCTAGGTTCTCAAGCATCATCGTGCGGCCATGCTCAACATGGTGGCGGGCGCGCTCCGCCGCCGCCTCAGCGTCACCGGACAGTACGGCGCCGACGATCTGCTCGTGTTCCTCCCACACCCAGGACGGCACGCCACCACGGGCGAGCACCTCGGTCATCACCCGCCTGATGCTCTGGCTAAGCAAGACGGCGGTGTCGATGAGGAAAGGGTTGCCGGTGAGCTCATAGAAATATGTGTGGAAGTCGGCATCGGCTGTCACGAGATCAGCGAAGTTCCGGGTCGTTGCGGCGGCCTTGCCACGCTGCATGATGTCAGCAAGTTCCACACGCATATCGCGCGCGCTGGCCTTCGTGGACGAGAGCCGGACTGCGTGGACGTCGAGGAGTTCCCGCATGTCGTAGAGGTGGTTCACGTACGCGGCGTCCATCGGGACCACCTCGAGCCCCCGCTTGCCGGCCTCCCGCACCAAGCCATGCCGCTTCAGGAGTACAAACGCATGCTGAACGGGCTGGCGGGAAACCCCGTACCGTGCGGCGATGGCCTCCTGACGCAGTTGCTCACCACCACCGATCACGCCACTGCAAATGTCGTCGATGATGAGCTCATAGACCTGCTCGGCTAGCGGCGGCGCAGTTGCGACGCGTGGCTTCATCGGCTCCTCCTATGTATTCTGAATGTCAATCATACTCACGGCGGTGATCGGTGCTGGTCTTTAGCTGGCCGCTTCACCGTGAGGATGTGTACTCAAACCTGGCAAAGCTGTGGGCGTACTGTGAGGACTTGATGCCCAGTGGCTCCGGGGGACTGAAGTGGATGCCGGGGAACAGCACGGGGATACGCAGTAAGGTTCCTGCGACTGGACGGTCCCCGAGATCAGATTTTTCTTCCCTTCGGTGCGGTAGTCATGACGGTGATTGTGGTGATGGGATTCATCAGGTTGCGGAAGACCAAGGCCCCGGAGGCAGTCATGGGCAAGAACGGCGATAAGCCATCTGCCCAATAGCTCGGACGCCATGCCTCACAACGGACGCGACATAAGAAATCCGCCCATACCTGTACTAGGCAACAAGATGTCAGCCGTCTTGACGAAGGACCGGCTCTATATAGGCTACTTGCTAGTAGTACTTTGTTAGGTCGGTGGTGCGTGTTGGCAGTAGGGGCAGCGGCTAAGCAGTTGGACGAGGTGTTCCTGGAGTGCTTTGAGGACCTCGT
>NZ_JBNHIC010000046.1:0-26258 GCF_059092905.1 Arthrobacter sp. B0427-1-12
ACAGCAGTACGGCCCTCCCGCGTGGATCTTCGGCATTCATCAGTAGGCTCGGATAATAAGGCGAATGTGACACTTTCCGTCATGGGAGATGAGGGATATGCTGACTGGCAGGGAGATCGCACGGCTAGCCGGCGTATCGCAGTCCACCGTCTCACGGGTCGTGCAGGGATCGACGCGCGTCAGCGAAGAGAACCGTCGCCGGGTCGAGGAAGCTATGACCAAGTTCGGCTACGTGCCGAACGCGCAGGCACGCGCAATGCGTACCCGGCGGTCGGGGACGATCGGTGTCATCGCTGGCGAAATCACCAACCCCTGGTATCCCGAGATGATGTATGCACTGGCTAGGGAGATCGGCCTTGCGGGCCTCCGAACCAATTTCTGGGTGTCCGAGGGCGAAAACAGCGAACAGGCAGCGATCGAGGCCATCCGCTCCAAGCTTGTCGACGGACTGATCTTCACCACCGCAACCCGGGATTCAAAGGCGTTGCGCACTGCGCTCGATATGGGACTTCCAGTCGTCCTCGTCAACCGTAGTTTGGAGGGGGTCACTAGCGATCAGGTCACCGGAGACAACGTTGGCGGTGGCGCGGCCGTCGCAACCTATTTCCTCGCTCATGGCCGCACGGACGTCGCCGTCGTCGGCGGCGGACCGGGGATCAGCACGGGACGCGAAAGACGCAAAGGATTCGTGGATGCCTTCGCCGACGCGGGAATCGGCATCCCCCTTGCTCGCGCCCCCGAGACAGAATTCACCCATGAGGCGGGCCTCGACGCCGGAAGGCTGTTGCTCGCAGATGACCCGCCGCATGCGATCTTCTGCACGACGGACATCGTCGCGTTTGGCGTCATCGACGCGGCAAAAGAGCGTGGCTTGCGTGTGCCCGAAGACCTGTGGGTTGCCGGCTATGACGATATCCCGATGTCGGCGTGGAAAGTGCTTGACCTCACGACAGTCCGGCAACCCATAAAGCAAATGGCCAAAGTGTCGCTTCAGACTCTCCTCGCTCGAATCGACAACCCCGACGCCGAGGTAGAACAAAAACGTTTCCCGACGGAACTTATATTGCGTGGGTCTACGGGCGTCACAGATTAATGAAACACGTAAGTAAGGGACACTCGTGCCGCTAGAACAGAATTTGCAGCGCTGTGGCTCCTGCCGGAGCGAGAGAAGATGACGGTGCGACGGGTTCTGGGCAGCCCCGTCGATGACCAAACACGGTGCGTCCACTACCGCACGCCACTGGATGTGGTCGCGATCAAGTTCCGCTGCTGCCGCCAGTACTACCCCTGTCATCTATGCCATCAGGAGAGCGCGGGTCATTCGGCGGTTCAGTGGCCGGCCGACGAGCACCACATCACGGCCGTTCTCTGCGGGGTCTGCAATAGCGAACTGTCCATCCGCGACTACCTTGCGGTGAACGGTTGTCCGCGGTGCGCCGCAGAGTTCAATCCGGGATGCCGTCTGCACTCACAGCTGTACTTCATCACAGAGACCCACCAGGAGAACGCTTAAGGTGTCGATCAAGCAATCGCTCCGGAATCCCTTGCGCCACGATCAGCCCGCGGGGACTTCAGCGCCTCAGCACCCTGGCATCCGGCTGACGGGCGTCTCCGTCATCAGGGAGGGCCAAGAGATCCTGCGCAACCTCGACCTGTGCCTGAACGATCACCGCATCGCGGTGATCGGGCTCAACGGCTCGGGCAAGTCTACCTTGGTGCGCCTCCTCAACGGTTTGCTGCTGCCCACCCGGGGCACGGTCCAGGTGGGCGAGCTGACCACCGCAAAGGACGCAAAGCGGATCCGGCGCCAGGTGGGGTTCGTCTTCCAGAACCCCGAGAACCAGATCGTGATGCCGCTGGTGGCCGAGGATCTCGCCTTCGGCGCGAAGAACTTGGGTTTGAGCGGAACCGAGCTCGCGACCCGGGTTGACGGGATCCTGGAACGCCTGGGCATTCCTCACCTACGCGATCGAGAGTGCTACGCCTTGTCTGGCGGGGAGAAGCAGATGGTCGCCCTTGCCTCAGTGCTGGTCATGGAGCCGTCCACGATCGTGTTCGACGAACCGACCACCATGCTGGATCGGCGCAACCGGCGCCGGCTCCAAGCCGCCATCGGCGACCTTGACCAGCGGGCCATCGTAGTGACCCACGATCTCGATCTGATCGACGACTTCCAACGCGTCTTGGTGGTGCACAAGGGGCGGGTCGCCTTCGATGGACCCCCCGGGGCCGCCGCGGAATTCTACTGCGGAATCAGCGACTGATGACAAAGTCCACCTCAGTCCTGACTTGCATCCCGGCCGGCTGGAAGTTCGCCTTCCTATGCTTGGCCAGTCTCGGCATCTACGCTGTGGCACACTTGGCCGTTCAGGTCGCGGTCCTCGTCCTAGCCGTGGTCGCAGCCTTGCTCACCGGAACCCCGTTCGTCCGCCTGATGAGGATCCTGACTGGGCTTCTCGTCATGGCTGGAATCGTCTTCACCGCCCTGGGGCTCACCACCGGATGGGAGGCGGCCGCGGTCTCGGCTCTACGGCTGCTCAACCTCTGCCTGTTCGCCTACGCCGTCAGCCTAAGCACGACGTTCAGCGCGATGCTCGCCCTGTTCGAACGGGTCCTGGCACCGACCCGGCGCTTCGGGTTGAACCCAGCCCAGATGAGCCTGGCCCTGTCGATGACGGTGCGGTTCATTCCGGAGATCCGCCACCAGTATCTCGAGGTCCGCGAAGCCCAGTTCGCCCGCGGCCTGGATCACAACCCCCTGGCCGTGCTGGTTCCCCTGCTCGTACGAACTCTCGAGTCTGCCCAGGAGATCGCCTTGGCCCTCGACGCCCGGTGCTACGACTCGGCGCCACCTCGACCGCGCACAACCCAGCACACCTCCGCCTGAACCTAGTCCCATCCCAGTTGCTCATCCCCATCTGAAGGACCCTTATGTCCCCCGACACCTCGCAGACCACCCACAACACGGTCCTCGTGGCCGTTTTCGCCGCCGTGATCGCCGCCCTCGGCTTGGTCCCGCCGATCACGATCGGCATCATCCCAGTGCCCATCACCCTGCAGACCTTGGGCGTAATTCTCGCCGGCGCGCTGCTTGGGCCTATGCGCGGAATGCTCGCCGTCATCGTCCTACAGGCCTTGGTGCTGGCAGGGCTACCGCTGCTGGCCGGGGGCAGGGGCGGTCTCGGGGTATTCCTGGGCCCGACGGGCGGCTACCTCATCGGTTGGATCCCCGCCGCCCTGGTCATCGGGCTGCTGGTCAAGTACTGGGCACTGAAGCGGACCGGCCGTGCTGCCCAATTCATCGCAGTGCTACTCAGCGTGGTCTTGGGCGGCATCGGGGTGATCTACGCCTTTGGGGTGCCCTGGACGGCCATGATCACTGGTCTGCCGCTGTCTACCTCGGCCCTAGGTTCCCTCGCGTTCATTCCCGGGGACCTCCTGAAGGCAATCGTGGCAACGCTGGCCGCTATCAATGTGCACCGCAGCTACCGCGGGCTCCTGGGAAGAATGCAGACCGCCACCCGCTGACTGCAGGCAGCGCCCCGCGTCAAAAGTCATCGCCAAGCACCTCCCCTAGGAGCCCAAACGCGGTCGTCTCGATCGGCGGTGGATGCTTTGCCCCTGGAACTAGTCCTAAAATTCTTCCGTTCCAGTAGCAAAGAAAGAGAGTCCCACCGCCCGTAGTCTCCGCTGTCGCTGTCGCGCTCACCACTAAGCGGCAGTCTTCTTGGTCAGGACTGTCTCGTCCACGGAATCTGCCGGGAGACATGTGACCCTCACAGTCTCTCAGTGATGTGATCCCGGATCGCCTGTGCGACCTCGTGGGGAGAATCTTCGGTGGGAATGTGCTTTCCGTCAACCTCGACCAGGTCTGCGGCCGGAATCTCGGCAGCGTAGCGGCGGGCGTAATGGACCTTCTGGAAGTCATCGTCACGGCCCCACACCAGCCGGGTCGGGATGGCGGCCTTCTTCAGGGCGGGAACCAGAGCCAAGGTGTACCGGGCGTCGGCAGCCGCGGCCATCGCCGTCCAGGATCGCACCCGGGCGGGGTCATGCCAGGGGCTGAGGTAGTCGGCCAACTCCGCATCGCTCAGAGTGCGCTGGACGCTGCCCCGCATGGAGGTGGCGCGCGCCTCGAGGAGGCCGTCGACGCTGATGGCTTCCCGTACTTGCCGGTCGCGGAAGCGTTCGACGGCAGGCACCGGCCAAGAGTCGAACATGACCGCATTCATCAGCACCATCCTGCGGACACGGCTACTAGTGGCGGCGAGATGCTGGGCGATGCCGCCACCGATGTCGTGACCGGCCACATCGAAGGTGCCCAGGCCCAAGGCGTCGGCGGTATCCAGTACCGTCTGCGCCAGTGCCGGGACGGTCGCGCGCTCGGGGGTGAGCTCTCCGGCACTGGTGCCGAATCCGGGAAGATCTAGGGCGATGCACCGGGCAACATGGCCCAGCTCGGGCAGGACCGGTGCCCAGAGCCGGCTCCAGAAAGTGCCGTGCAACAGCAGTAAGGGCGGAGTGTCTGGGTCTCCACTGGTGAGGTAGGACAGTTCGGTGCCGCCGACCGTAACGGTGCGGCGGCTCACCGAATGGTGTTCCATGGGGATCTCCTGTTCTGCCTGCATTTTCGGTCGGTCACGACGATACGGTCCGGTTCTGGGAGCCGGCCACCGCCGCCGTCGAAAAGGACGAGGCCCACCAGGGCCTGCCGCACGAACGGTCTGGCCGAGGGCAGACGGTACCGCTGTCTATCTGCTCGGCGATGCGTCGGCGTACATGACAGGCCAGCTCATCAATGTGGATGGCGGGCGGCTCGCGATCCGAGCCATGGTGCGAGGGCGTCCAAGCTCAGCTCGCGTCACGCCATGAACTGCCCACCGTTCACGTCGACGCAGACGCCCGTGATGAAGCTTGCTTCGGGGCTCGCGAGGAAGCGCACAGTATCTGCGATGTCCTCGGGGTCCCCGAACCGGCGCGCTGGGATCTGCTCGAGAATATCGGCGTTCATTGACGTTGCGCCGGCTGCGAGCATCGCAGTCGCGATTCGCCCGGGGGCGACGGCATTGACCGTGATGCCTGCGGGCCCGAGCTCCCCCGCGAACGCGCGCGTGAGTCCCAGCATGCCGGCCTTCGACACGGAGTAGGGGATCCCCGCGAGCTTCGCGAGCGTGCGCCCCGCCATCGATGCGATGTTCACGATTCGCCCGCTGCCGTGCCGCTGCATTGCTGGCGCCGCCGCACGGATTCCGAGAAATGCGCTCGTGAGATTGATATCCATCACCTGGCGCCACATCTCAAGGTCGGTCTCGAGGCCCGGCACGCGCATGCCGTCTCGCTTCGGCGAGATGCCGGCGTTGTTGACGAGCACCGCCGTGCGGCCCACTTCCTCGGCTTGCTCGACGGCATGCGCCCAGGACTCCTCTGACGTGACGTCGCCGACGGCCGGAAGGAAAGCGCCGTCAGGCAGCTCTCCGCGGACGACCTCGAGGCCCGACGCATCGCGGTCCAGGCCGACAACAACGCGTCCCGATTCGACCAGCGCGCGGGCGATCGCCGTCCCCAACCCGCCTGCCGCTCCCGTCACGATCGCTGATTCGCCGAGAGACATCGTCATGCTCGCCTCTGTTCATTGTCGGGAACGACGACGACTTTGCGCGCTGCGCGATTGACGAGCTTCTCGAATCCCGCCTCCGTTTCGCTGATGGGCAACCAGTCGGACACGATGCCATCGCCGCGCACCAGACCGCTGCCGAGCAGCTCGAGCGCGTCAAGCCAGTCGCCCTGAACGCTTCCGAACGATCCGAGAAGATGCACCTCGGACCGCACGACGCTGTCGACGTCGAGCGCGTGGGCACCGATGCCCAGCGCGATGACACAGACAGTCCCGCCTTTGGTCACGAGATCGAACGCCTGATCTAGCGCCGGTCGGGCGCCTGCCGTCACGATCACGACCTCGCAGCTGCCCGCGGCTCGCGCGGCCTCGGACGTGAGCATACCGCGTCCTCCGAAGGAGTCGGCCAGCGCGAGCCCGCCGCCCGCGGCGTCCGACTCCGTTCCGACGACGAGTACCTCGCCCGCACCGCGTCCTTTCAGAAGCTGCATCGCGAGCAAGCCGATCGCGCCGGGGCCGACAACGGCGACGCGGCTACCCGCCCGAACATCGACCTTGTTCACCGCATGCACCGCCACGGTCAGCGGTTCGGTCAGAGCCGCGCTCTCACGATCGACACCGGCGGGGATCGCATAGGCGTTCGCGCTCGGCGCGACCATGAACTCGGCGAGCCCGCCAGGAAGCTCGTATCCCAACCGTTTGCGCGCCGCGCACCGGTGCGACGCTCCCCGCTGACACGGCTCGCACCGCCCGCACGTCAAGGCCGGCCGCACCGCGACCCGTTGGCCAACCTGCGGCCCGACGCCGTCGGGCCGCGCCTCGACGATCGTGCCCGTGATCTCATGCCCGAGCACCGCGGGGAGGAACGACTCCAGCCAGTGATACTCGGGGATCCATTCATAGGCATGCAGATCGCTGCCGCAGATGCCGACCGTGTCGACCCGGACGAGCACGTCGTCTCCCGTGCGCTTGGGAACCGGGAGATCGATCAGCGAGACACCGGGCTCCGCGCAATCCTTGACGACCGAGATCATGGCACGACCGCCACGGCTCGGATCGGGCTGCCGCTGCCTCCCTCGAAGGGCAGTGGCAGCCCAAGGAAATCGAATCGACTCACCGGGATGTTGGCGAGATTGCGCAGGTTCTCGATGATCGCGATGATCTTCGCCTTCGGCAGGCCATGCGATGCCGGCTTGAGGAAGTTCATGTGCACGGGCGACTCACGCGCCCCCTCCACCGTCTCGACCGTCGAGTTATCGATCCCGACCGTGCGGACATCACGCGCGCGCAGCCACTCCCCCGATTCCTTCGTGAGGCCCATGTGGTCGCTCAGGTACGCCTGCGGATCCGTGTCCGCGAGATCGGACCATCCTGTGTGAATGAGGACGATGTCGCCGGCGGACACCGTTTCACCGGACTCCCGTTCGGCGCGCTCGAGCATCTCGGGAGTGACGTGAGCACGCGGCGCCTTCGCGAAGCTGACGTCGAGACGCACAGCAGTGCCGTGACCGTGCTCGAGCGCCATCTGGTCGGCTCCGATCCCTTCCGGGTCGCCATGCCACGGTGAATCCATGTGCGTCCCGGTATTCCCGTTCAGCACCCACTGCTCATTCGCGAAGGACAGCTGCGAGCCGTCGTACGGATTGCGCCTGTCCGAATTGGCATACATCCAGTGGTTCAGCGAACCGGCGAGCCACACGGGCGTGGGCCCGTGGAACGGATGCCCGATCATGCCCTCGCGAAGGACATGAGTCAGATCTATCAGAGTCGACATGCTGTTCTCCTTCCTCAGTAGGATGCGGCCAGCGGGGCGACGCCGCCACCAGACATCGACTTGATGACTGGGGTCTCGAACGGCGAGCTGAGGACCTCGATCACTGTCGGCCGGTCAGTGACGTCGAGTGCCTCGACGAACGCCTTCTCGAAATCTTCGATGGTTGAAACGCGCCATGTTCGGGCACCGAGCCCCGCGGCGCAGGCCGCGTAGTCAACCTCGGAGAAGTCCTGCGACACCCAGGCATCGGGATACCGTCGCAGGGCGACGTGCTTGTTCCAACCGAGAACGGCGTTGTTGAGGACGATCGACACGATCGGCATCTCGAAGCGCGTGAGCACCTCGATCTCGTTCAGGGAGTAGCCCCACCCCCCGTCTCCGGCGAGGCAGACGACGCGGGCGGAGGAGCCCATGTCCTTGAGCGCGAACGCCGTCCCGATCGCGGCCGGAAGGCCCCAGCCCAGCGGGGCGACGCCGCGCGGCGCGAGCAGCCGACGACCGGGGTTGTCGACGCGCCAACGCGTGCCGATCCAGCCCGAGGACAGGCTCGCGTCGGTCACGATCACATCGTCCTCGGCGATCCGCTCTCCAATGATCTTCACGACGTCCTGCGGCTTGACCTGGTCCTCGTCGCGCTCCGCCTTAAATGTCGGTTCGTCGGCCCACCACGCTTCGGCGGTGCGGGCGAGGTGGTCGAGATCCCACTCGGACGAGCGTGCGCAGACACCGGCCGAGAGGAGCGCCTCAATGCCGAGCTTAACGTCGCCGACCAAGGGCAAGGTGTTCGTCCAGTTGCGGCCGATCTCCTCGGCATCGACATCGAGGTGGATCACGGTGGCGTCAGCACTCGGCAGGTCGTAGCCAACCGTCGCGGACTGACCGAGCTTCGAACCGAGCACCAGCACCACGTCCGCCGTGCCGAGAACCTCGTTGGCGAGGGGGACTCCGAACGAGCCGATGATGCCAACCGCACGCCGGTCCTTCTCCGACACAATGCCCTTGCCGCTGATCGTGGTCGCCACGGGGATGTCGAGCACATCGACGAGCTCACGCACCTGGTCGCCTGCCCCTGAGAGATGTGCGCCGCCGCCGACGAGGATCGCCGGGTTCTTCGCGGCGGCGAGCGCCGCCACGGCGGCTTCGATGTCGCCCGGAGCGGGGACGCTGCGAGAGCGAGGGAAAGCGGCGAGTGATGGATCCTGCACGACCTCCGTCGCGTCGACCGCGGCGGAGAACACGTCGTCGGGAACCTCGATCAGCACGGGGCCGGGACGCCCCGTCGTGGCGATACGCAAAGCCTGGGCGAAGACGTCGTCCAGCGCCTCCGGCGTCTCCACGCGGCCATACCACTTCACGCAGGGCTCGAGGAAGGCCTTCTGGTCGGCGCCCTGCGCGGCGTTTCCGAGACGCCGGCGGTGCTCCCAGTGACGCGGAATGTCCGCGATGACGGTCACCATCGGAATGGACGCGGCCTTTGCCTCAACTAGACCCGAGACCAGGTTCGTCGCGCCCGGTCCCACCGTCGCATCGCATGCGGCGACGACGCCCCGCAAGCGCGCATAGGCGTCAGCCGCGAACGATGCGCTACGCTCATCACGCATCAGCACATGCTGGAAGTCGTCGGTGTTCACCGCCATGCCGTGGTAGTACGGGGCGGTCTGGCCGCCAGGGCATCCGAAGCCGGTCTTGATTCCAGCGCCGATCATCAACGAAACGAGACGTTCACCGACGTCCATAGTGTTACTCTCCTTCTTGTATGTACTGCTGCTGTAGATCCGTGATGGGTCGCTGCTCATCGCTCGTCCCATTCGGGGAGCGGGATCATGTCGGGCTCGCCAATGCCGAGGTCGAGAGGGGCCACCGGAACGAGCTCGCCGCCCTCCCACTGGCTGGTGATCCAGCCGACGCGCTCATTCTGACCGCGGTCATCGAACTTGACACCGTCCCCATCGAATTCCCAAGTAAGCGGCATTTCTGATTTCAGACCTTCGGGTTGGCGGCGAGCACAGCGGCTCGCTCATCCCAGGCCGTAATCGGCGGATTCGCGTTCGGTGACGCGAGCACATCGACGAGGACCGGACCAT
Organism: Arthrobacter sp. B0427-1-12; assembly: GCF_059092905.1. Lineage (NCBI taxonomy): Bacteria > Bacillati > Actinomycetota > Actinomycetes > Micrococcales > Micrococcaceae > Arthrobacter > Arthrobacter sp. B0427-1-12. The sequence continues at coordinate 9,473 of NZ_JBNHIC010000046.1, forward strand.
CGTGCGCCATCGCGTCCTTCAAGGCCGGCCCGAGATCGGCGGCATCGCTCACGCGCGCCCATCGGGCTCCCACTGCCTCGGCGATCTTCGTATGATCAACAGGGGCGAAGTCGGTCGCGGAGGTGAACGCGCCGAACTTCACGAGCTCGGCGTGCCTCTGGAATCCGAGGATGCCGTTGTTGATGACGACCACGGTGACCGGCAGATTCTCTCTGACCGCGGTCTCCATCTCGGCCCAGACGTGCCCGAACCCACCGTCTCCCGTCAGACACACCACACGTGCACCGGGATCCGCGACCTGCGCGCCGAGCGCCATCGGGAACCCCCACCCGAGACCCGCGAGGCCGCGCGGTGTGAGGAACCGCTGCCCGGCCCTCTTCGCCGTCATGAAATACGTGGTCCACAACGTCGCATAGCTCGCGTCAGCCACAAGCACCGTGTCACCGTCTGCGAGCTCGTCGATCGTCGCGGCAATCTGCTGCGGCAGGATCCCGCCGTCCGGGACGCTCGGGAACTCGGCGCGAATCGGCATCCGAGCGAGCCGACGCTCGACTGACTCGCGACCATTCGCCAGGTGGCGCAGCTTTCGCCCGGCGAGTGCCGCACGCAGATCGGCGAGAGCGAGTGCGGCGTCGCCGACGAGCGGGAGAGCAGGATAGTTCCGCCCCACCTCGACTCCGTCGACATCGATGTGCACATAGGTCGCGTTGTCCGGCAGGAGCCGCCACGAATCGGTGCCGTTCTCGTTCGTCCGCGTGCCGACGAGGAGGACCACGTCGGCGTCACGCAGGAACGACACCGCGGGTCTCTGCGGAGATCCCTCCCCCATCGCATTGCCGATGACTCCGAGCGTGAGCGGGTGGCACTCATCGACCGCGCCCTTGCCCATGTTCGTCGTAGCAACAGGGATGGCGAACTCCTCCTGCAGAGCGACAAGCTCATTAACGGCGCCAGAGAGATGGACGCCGCCACCGGCAAGGATCAGGGGATGGCGTGCCTCCGCGAGCGCGGTGGCGGCGGCCTCCACCGAAGTGGCATCGGGACGGGTTCGATCGAGGGGGAAGGTTGCGAGCGAGCGAAGTGGCTCCCGTGCCTCGGGTGCCTCTGTGCCCAGAATGTCCGAGGGCAGCAGAAGGACGACCGGCCCCGGCCGCCCTGTCGTCGCGGTACGGAGCGCCGCCTCGACATACTCCTGGGTCCGTGCCGGGTCGGTCAGTGTGTTGATCGACTTCGCGACGCCGCGGAAGAGTGCATGGTGATCAAATTCCTGGAAGGCGTTCTTGTCACGGAGCGACGTCGGCACCTCCTGCACGAGCGCCAGCATCGGGATCGATACCTTGAGAGCTTCCGCCATTGGCGGAACGAGCAGCGTCGCCGCTGGGCCGTTCTGCGCGCCGATCACGCCGATGCGTCGGGTAATTCGCGCATACGCGTCGGCCATCGCGCCACCCGCGTTCTCCGTGCGGTACGCGATTTGGCGAATGCCGTGCCGCTCTGCCGCCAGGAAGAACTTGGAGGGCAGGCTCTGCCCGAAGACCTCCGTGATGCCGTGCGCTAGAAGCGTCCGCGCGATGGTGTCCGCGACGGTGTTGACTGCGTGGTCGTTCGATGAGGTGGTCATGCCTTCTCTTTCGTGAGAATTCGTGCTGCGTTGCGGGTCTGCACGCGCTTGAAGATATTCGCCAGAATGATCACGGCGATCGTGACGATGATGATCGAGCCGGAGATCGGGCGCAGGACGAACTGTGTCGCATCGCCGTCGAAGATGAGGAGGGAGCGCAGCACGGCGTCTTCAAGCATCGATCCGAGCACGAACGCGAGCACGAGAGGGCCGGGTTCAAAGCCGTACTTGCGCATGAGCCAGCCGACCACCCCGAACGCGAGCACGATCCACATGTCGAAGAACGAGTTGCCGAGGCTGTAGACGCCGAGCATTGCGACGGCGACGGCGAGGGGCGCGAGGATGCTGGATCGCAGACGCAGGATCCGCACGAAAACTCCGACGAGGGGAAGCGCGAGGAGGAGCAGGAACAGGTTCCCCACCCACATCGAATTGACGACTCCCCAGAACATGTCGGGGTGGTCCTCGATCATCTTCGGACCGGGCGTGACGCCCTGGATGAGGAGCGCTCCGTACAGAACGGCGAGCACCGCGTTGGCCGGCAGGCCGAGGGTGAGAAGCGGGATGAACGCGGCGGTCGCTCCGGCGTTGTTCGCGGTCTCGGGGCCGGCAACGCCTTCGATGGCGCCGCGCCCGAACCGCGACGGATCCTTTGCGACCTTCTTCTCCGTCGAGTACGACAGCAGTGACGACAGCGTTGCACCACCGCCGGGTATCAGCCCGATCACGAACCCGAGGACCGTTCCGCGCGCGATCGCCCACTTGGACTGCGCCCAGTCGCTGGCGGTGACCCGCACGTTCGAGACCTTGACGGCCATCGCCGATCCTGCCGCACGCTGCTCGATCATGTGGAAGATCTCGCCGAGGCCGAAGAGGCCCATGGCGATTGTGACGAAGTCGATCCCGTCGGACAGCTCGAGGTTGCCGCCGGAGAAACGCTCCATCCCCGAGAATGGGTCCATACCGATTGTGGCCAACCAGAGGCCGAGACCCGCCGCGACAAGCCCCCGGACCGGCGAGCCGCTCGAGAGCCCTGCAACCATGAGGATGCCGGCGAGCGCAAGCGCGGCGAACTCCGGTGGGCCGAACTTGAGCGCGATCGAGGCCACGATCGGAGCGAGGAACGTGAGACCGAGTACGGCGACGGTCCCGCCGATGAACGAGCCGATCGCGGCGATCCCGAGCGCCGACCCCGCGCGCCCCTGGCGCGCCATCTGGTAGCCGTCGAGCACCGTGATGACCGACGTCGCCTCGCCCGGGAGGCGCAGCAGGACCGATGTGATCGTTCCGCCGTACTGGGTCCCGTAGTAGATGCCGGCCAGCATGATTACGGCTGCGACGGGTTCGATTCCATACGTCAGCGGCAGCAGCACGGACATCGTGGCGACCGGGCCGAGGCCGGGCAGCACTCCCACCACCATGCCGAGGAGTGCGCCGATCAGGCAGAAGAGCAGGTTCTCCGGCTCCAGGACGGTAATGAATCCGTCGAGGATGGGCGCGAAATAATCCATCATCTCGTCTCGATTCCTAGAAGAGTCGGGGCAGGTTCAGCCCCAGTGCGGTAACGAAGAGGAGGTAGAAGGCCACGGTGGCTCCGACGGACACAGCCGCCGTCATGAGCCAGCGTTCACCCCCGAGGACCTTGAGCCAAAGTGCGAGGAGGAGGACCATGGGGAACTCGAACCCGATGAGCGGCATCGCGACGATGAACGCACCGACACTGCCTGCGGCGATCAGGACGATCCACGAGCGATGCGACATCCGTTCCTCGTCCTCGGCGGGCGGCGACGTCCACGACAGAGCGCCCGCGACGAGCACGAGGATGCCGCAGATCAGCGGCCACAGACCGGGCCCGGGGCGCATCACCGTGCCCAGCGGCAACTGCAGCGAGAGCGCGATGCAGACAGCGCCGAGCGCGATCGGGACGACACGCCGGTATACGGGGTAGCGCCCCGTCCAACTGGTCTCAGCGTCGAGTTCCTCGTCGTCGACGACGGCCTGACCCTCTTCCACCTCGTGACCCCGCGCGACGGGCTTCATCTCATTGCTCATATGGCACTCCCCGGACTCACTGGGAGATGTCGAGTTCGTCGAACAGGTGCTCCATCGACGCGCGAAGCTCGGGAACCATTCCTTCGAGCCACTCCGTGCCGTCCTGGTACTCAGGCTCGACGAGATAGTTATCGGCGACGAAGGTCTGGAAGCCCTCGCTCTCGCGCGCGCTCTCGGCGGCCTCCACGAGAGTCTCGCGCACGTCCTCCGGCAGTCCATCGGGCGCGACGAGTGCGAAGCGGCCGACGAACGCCTGCGTGTCGACACCCGAGTCCACGAGCGTCGGCAGATCAGGTGTCTGCGGGACCGGCGTCGCTGACGTCACTGCAAGGCCCGTGACGCTGCCTCCCTCGACCTGCGGTGCAGCGATGTTGAAATCGGCGGCCGCGATGTCGACCTGGCCACCGGCCGCGGCGGTGACGACCTCCTGCGCCGATTCGAATGGGATCGCCTCTGCCTCGACGCCCGACTTCGCGAGCAAGTCCGCGACCGCAAGGTGTGTGTTGCTACCCACTGCGGTCACCCCGTAAGTGACGCGCCCCTCGGCGTTCATCAGATCCTCCAGCGTCGCGTACTCGCTGTCGTTGGCGGTCACGAGCATGTATGGCTGGTCTGCGAGCCCGGCGATTCCATCGAAGTCCTCCGGGGTGTACGGAACGCTCTGTGTCATCGGCGTGGTGACAAACGTCGTAGACGTACCGAGGAAGAGGGTGTGGCCGTCGGGCGCGGCTCCGGCGACTTCCGTGGCGGCCACCGCGGTGTTGGACCCCGGCTTGTTCACGACGACGATCGTCGTGCCCTCGAGATTTTTCTCGAGCTCGGCGGCGAAGGCGCGTCCGATCAGATCTGTCGCGCCCCCGGCGCTGAACGGCACGACCAGTTCGATCGTGCCCGAGGGGAAATCGTCACCCGAGCCGCCGGCCGAGTCACCGCCCGTGACGCCAGCACATCCGGCCAACATCATGGTCGAGGCGACTAATGCCACGCCGCCCAGGGCAGAACACTTCATCATTTCATGACTCCTTTGTCTCGATGCTGATTCATCTCGATGCTGCTTCGCTGCAGGCATCCGTGCGCACACTGTCGTCCGCACTGCGTCGGCCACGGGACAGACCGACAGGTGGATTGGATTGGCTGGCGGCCGCTTGAGGAACAGTCAACTGGACACTCCGCACCCGGTCAAATAGAAAAGGGCAATCGTTTCATAAGCATTTGCAATCGACAGTAGGATGGTTCGAAGGCTGTGCCCGACACGGACAACGAGGAGGCGGGGCACCATGGACCTGAAGCGTCTAAGTTACTTCCTGACACTGGCCCGCACGCTGCACTTCGGGAAGGCGGCCGAGCAACTGCACATCAGCCAGCCCGGACTCTCCCAACAGATCCGCAAGCTCGAGCAGGAGCTGGGGGCGGTCCTGCTCACGCGTGGCCGTCCGACTCAGTTAACCCCTGCCGGCGCGACACTCGCAGAGTCGGCGCACGCGCTCCTCGAGCACGAGGAGCGCGTGTTAACTGAGGTTCGCCGTGTCGCCAGCGGCGAGCAGGGGTTGCTGCGCCTCGCCTTGTCTCGCTCCGCGCCCACCTATCTGGGCCACGATCTCGTCGAGCAGTTCCGGCGCGCGCACCCCAGCTTCGACGTGCAGATCGAGTCCGCGTGGTCGAGTTACAACCTCGAGCTCGTGCGCTCCGGCAAGGTCGATGCCGCGATAATGCTGCTTCCGTTGACAGACGACGCCGGCATCGATTCCCTCGAGCTCGCGCGCATTGAACTGGCTGCAATTCTGCCCACAGGGCACCGTCTGGCGCGCTCTCGTCGAAAGATCACGCTCGAGGAGATCCGGTCCGAGCCTTATGTTGCCTGGCCGCGTGACCAGGCTCCCGGTGCATGGGACCGGCTGATGAGCATCATGTGGCAAGGCATCGAACCACTTACGTCCCGTATAGAACCCGACCTCGAGCGCATGATCGCAGCGGTGCGCGACGGACACGGATTCGCTGTGGCCACGCAAGCTCGAGCACGCCAGCTGCGCCGTCCCGGCGTCACGGTGCGCAACTTCGCAAAGCCCGAGCCCGACTACATTTACGGCCTCTGCTGGCTGGAGGGCGACCGCCGCCCCGTGGTCCGCGCATTGATTGACACCGTCCGAAATTTATGACGGCACGACGTCGAGCAGAACCTTTCCGATATGGCGGCTCTCAGCGACCAGACGGTGCGCTTCCTGCACCTCGGACCAGGGGAGGCTTCTGTCGATCACCGGAGTAATCACCCCGGCCTCGATGAGCGGCCATGCCTCGTCGCGGACACCACAGATAATCTCCGCTTTCTCTGCCAGCGGTCGTGAACGGAGTGCGGCTCCGATGATCGAAGCTCGCTTGGCCATCAACGTACGGATATCGAACGCCGTGACCGGATCCTCCTGGATGCCCAGACAGATGAGCCGACCGCCCCGGGCAAGCGCCGTCAGATTCCGTTGCGTGTAGCTCCCGCCGATCAGATCGAGAACGACATCAACTCCGCGTCCGTCGGTCACACGCATCACCTCTTCGGCGAAGTCGTGTGTCCGATAGTTGATCGTGACTTCGGCGCCGAGTTCTCGACAGCGCAAAGCTTTTGCTTCGCTGCCAGCCGTCGCCAGCACGCGCGCGCCGCGCGCGGCAGCGAGCTGGATGGCGGTTGTGCCGATTCCACTGCTGCCACCGTGGACGAGCAACGACTCTCCCGCGCACAGCTGCGCCATCATGAACACCGTCGACCACACCGTAGCGCACGCCTCTGGCAATGCCGCCGCGTCACGGGTGCTCACGCCACTCGGCACACGAAGGATCTGCGCCGCCGGCACCGCGACCTTCTCGGCATAGCCGCCGCCGGCGAGGAGCGCACACACCTCGTCGCCCGCGCGCCACTCTGTCACCTGAGAACCGACCGCCACGATGCGACCGGAGCATTCCATCCCGATGATCGTCGAGGCCCCTGCCGGAGGCGGGTAGAAGCCCTCCCGTTGGCGCAGGTCGGCTCGATTGATTCCGGCCGCGATGACCTCGACGAGAACCTCGTCGGCCGCGACAGCCGGTTCATCCACCTCATCGATCCTCATGACCTCAGGACCACCGAACCCCTCTGTCACCACCGCACGCATACGCTGCCCCTTATCTTGTTAGTTCCTTCTCATTCTGTAGGGATGTTGGCTTACCGGTGTCGTTGCGCGCACAAGCGGGATGGCTGGGCTTCGGCTCCGGCTCTGGCTTTGGGGCTGTGGTTGCCCAGACTTCAAATCCTTCTTCTCTATTAAAAAGCCGTCGGTGGTCAACGCCATCGTGTCGGATCCACAGGATCTGGTCGTCTTCGGTGACCATATCCATCCGGCCGTGCCGGATCGATTTGCCCTTAAGCCGTATCTCGACGACCTGGCCCACGAGGGGTTGCCATTCGTGTTGAAGATGCAGCATTGCTCCTGAGCTTTCGTTTCGTTGTATGGCCGCGAGAACGACCGGACCTGGACTATTTGGGGTTCGGCGCGATTGCGTCCTTCCGACTCGGAAAAACTCGTGCCGCCAGGAAGCCGCGTCGAGTTTAGGGGCGGGTCACCATGTCGGATGTCGGGCTTACATAGGCTTCTCTTCGGGCGAAGGGGCGGCCGCCGGCAAACAGCCGCTCGGCGAGCATCCCCACTGCCCCCGCGCTGACCTCTGGGATATCAATGCGGGGGCCGTCGAAGTTTGCGCCGGGGTCGATGGTGTCGCCTGTTAGCGCAAAGGCTGGATCACTTAGCCGGCTGGGTAACCCTAGCTGTGGATCAGGCGGGCCGTATGTAGTCCACGCGCTCATGCCGTCGCCGGCGTCGGTGACGATAAGGGCCGGGTGAGGCCTATCGAGCATCATGGCGTCGTGACTGATTACTCGCACGACCGGTTTGCCGATCGCGCAAGCGAATCCATGAGCTGCGGCGATTCCTATGTGGACATTGCGGCCCGGCCCTGGTCCGATGCCGACGGCGACACCGCTGAGCGTGGCGGATTCGGTCTCACTCAGCGTGAGTGCCTGTGCGATCAACGGGCCGATCACGGCAGCGTGATCGACTTCGTCGCTCTCGTTGATTTCGGTCAGGATGCCTCGGTCCCGGTCCACGATGGCCACGCTTGTGCCGAGCGAGGTGTCGATAGCGAGCAGCATTAGAGCTTGGAGGCGTCGTTGAGCACGTGCCATGTGCGGTTGTGGTACACAAGAGGGCGGGCGAATCGGGCGTCCGCTTCGTCGCTGTCGGCCGCGGGAGCGCTGGAGCTGAGTGCTTCGACGACAAAAACGGTCGAAGAGCCCGCTTCCATGCGGTTGATGATGCGGCCGCGGATCCAGGCGTGGGCGCCGGGGTAGACCGGTTCGCCCGTGGGGAGCCTGGTCCAGAGCCCGTTGGGGAATCGGTCGACGCCGCTGGTCGCGGCGAGTTGGGCGAGTTCGAGTTGGTCGGCGCCGGGTATGTGCACGACGACCGTTTCAGCCGCTCGGATGGTGGGGGTGCTCGATGACGAGGCAGAGGCCGAGAAGACCAGAAGCGGCGGTTCGGCGCTGACGGAGAAGACTGAGGTGACGGTCATTGCCACCGGGCCAGCGCCGGCGTCTGCGGTGACGATAGCAACCCCGGCGGGGTGGTTGCGGAACGCAGCCTTAAATGCTTCCGGTCCGAGGACATCGGTGTCGACGTTGGGAGCGACCGAGACGGCAGTGACGTCATCGGTTCTGATGGTCTTCATGGTGGTCTCCTTCTAGCACGCGTTCCGCGTGGTCGTTGGGCTGTCAGTATTCAAGGGGCGATCGATAGAACCGGATGCGGCGACCGCCGCCCGGCTTGGGGGGCACGGCTCGGAAGCGAGCAGATCAGCGGGTGATGACGACTTTGCCGTCACGGCCGCCCTGCGCGGCGAGGGTTAGCGCCTGGCGTATTTCTCCGAGGCCGAATCGCGCCGCGATCGGCACGGTGATGCTTCCCTCCCGAATGATTTCGAGGGCTTCGTTGCCGATGTTCCGCAGGAGCTCCGGGGAGGCCCGGCCCATCGAGCGGGGCATCCAGAACCCCTCGACGCTCACATCATTGAATACGATGAGCCGCGTATCAACGTGTACGGGCTCGCCGGAGAGCAGGCCGTAGGTCACTACCCTCCCGCCGGTGCCCAGCGACTCAGCCAGGCGACCGGTGCTTGCTCCGCCGATTGCGTCGATCGCGATCTTGGGCCGCGTTCCGCCTGTTGCTTCGAGCACGCGGGTGTCCAGGTCATCGCCGTCGACAATTACTGGGCCGTTCATGATCCCGTCGATTTTGCGGGCGCTTTCGACACTGCGCACAACATTGACTACTGAGACCCCCCGCCGGGCGGCGACGGCGTCAAGGACCCGGGCGTATGCCGAGTTGCCGGCATTCTGGATGAGCCAGTCACCCGGTGCTACCTCCGGCCATTCATGGAACATCAGGAGGACAGCCTGTACGTTGACGAAGCTCACGGCGAACGTGTCGACATCGAGGCCGGGCGGCAGGACGAGTGCACTGTCGGCGGGGAGCAGGGTGTAGTCGCTGAAGACCGTCCTGCTGCCGGCAAGAGACACTAGGGTCCCCGAGGGAACCACGGATGTCGCGCCCCCCACGACCCGGCCAACTCCTTCGATTCCAGCCGAACGCGGCAGCTCGGGCTGAGTGTCGCGATAGCCGTACATTCCCTGCAGCATCAGGATCTCGGCGGGATTGACGGGGGCCAGAACGAGCTCGACAAGGAGCTCGTTTCCGCCGGGAGCCGGTATAGGGGTTTCGACGATCTCGGCGACCGTTGCCGGGTCGCCCGTTGAGCGCTGCACGATGGTGCGATTCATCCTCCCGCTCATCAGTGCACCTCGATTCCGCCGTCGACGTTCACGGCCTGACCGGTGATGAGCGACGCGTCACTTGACAGCAGGAAACGCACCGCGGCCGCAATGTCCTCCACGCGGGTCGCCCGCTGAAGCGGTGTCGATGCCCTCACCGTGGCCATGAACGCGTCATAGTTACTCGCCCCTGCTTCGGCCAAGGCGGGGGTGTTCGCAGCGACCCAGGAGCCCGTCGCTTCCCACATGGGCGTCCAAACGAGGCCGGGACACACGGCGTTCACCGTGACACCCTGAGGGCCGAGGGCGGCTGCGGCTGACTGCGTAAGTGCGATGACGGCCGCTTTCGAGGCGCAGTAGTCGGCGAGATTCGCGCTGCCGCGCTTGCCGGCGATGCTCGCCATGTTGACGATGCGGCCCGAACCGCGTCCGGCCATCGCCGACCCCACGCGCTGGCTCAGGATGAACGTTGCCGTCACATTGATCGCGAAGGTTTTCTCCCACTGCCGAAGCTCGAGGTCGGCGAACTGCGACATCAGGCCGACGCCGGCCACGTTGACGAGCCCATCGACCGCTTGCAGCGAATCGGCGAGGTCGTAGACCTCCGAGGCCACCGAAAGATCGCATATGCGGGTCTGTACGTCAACGCCGGTGGCGCGCAGCTTCGCGGCTACGTCATTAAGGCGCTCGGCCTGGCGGTCGACGAGCACGAGATTTTCGCCGTCGGCAGCTATGCGGTGCGCGACGGCCTCGCCGATGCCTTGAGCGGCGCCGGTCACGGCGATGGTGCGAGTGGAAGCTTCGCTGGCGTTGCCCATCATCGCTGGCCGATCGTGATGACAGTCTTCATGATGTCGCGCTGAGTGGTCGCATCGTCGAACGCGTCCTGCAGCTCGTCGATCCCGCGCACGCGGTCGACCAAGTCGCCGGTAACGACGAGTCCGCGGTCCAGCAGATCGATCGCTGCCGCGAAGTCCCCGGCGAGGGAACCGATGATCTTCGGCTGCTTGTGCACGATCTTCGTGGTGTCCACGGGTGCCGCAACTTCCGGCAGGCCGACGAAGGCGATGGTGCCGCCGGAGCGGACCATCTCAAATGATTGCGTTACCGCCGACGGCGCTCCGGAGACCTCGATGACCACATCCGCCATCGCGCCTTCGTTGAAGGCGTAGCGCCCAACGCCCAGCTCGCTTTTCACCCACTCGATCGCATCGCCCGAGCGTGCGTCGAAAGCGGCGTCGGCGCCGTGGTCAAGCGCGGCCTGGACGCGCAGGGGGTTGATGTCGATCACGACGACGCGTTCGGCCCCGTGCGCCTTGGCGATCTGCATGCAGGCGTTTCCAATCAGCCCCGCACCGAGAACCACAACTTTGGAGCCCGGGCCGATACCCGCGGCCCGCACGGCAGCCGCAGCGACTGCGACCGGTTCGATCGTCGCCGCACTCATGTCGTCGATACTCTCGGGTACCTCGAAAATGTTAAGACCTAGTTGAGCGCGTTCGATTACGACGAACTCCGCGAAGGCACCTGCCCGCCCGTAGCCAATCGACCGGGAAAAAATGTCAGGACAAAGCCCGTACTCGCCACGCTCGCACCAGAAGCAGGCCCCGCAGTTGCCGATAGTAAAACCGGCCACGCGCAATCCCTCGGGAATGTCGGTTACTTCGAGCCCCGAACGCTCCACGGTGCCAACGAACTCGTGCCCCATCACCTGACCGGGCTCGACGTACATGCCCTTCTTGAACGAGTGCAGATCAGAGCCGCAAATTCCGCACGCCGTAACGCGCACGAGAACATCACGAGGGCCCAGCTCGGGCACCTCTATACTCTCGAAAGTGATCGCCCCGGGCCCGCGGAAAACGGCGGCATTCATTGTTTGGATTGTCATGTGAACTCCCTCGTTCAATCATTGAAAACTTGAACCAGCCAGAATTGCGTCCAGCACCTACTGGTCGACTAGTGTCCTGCAGACATCAAATTTGATGATGCGAAGACACTAACTCTCTAAGTGCCGGATGTCGATAGTTTTGCGATTTTTACTTCCGAGACGCTGTCCGGAGCCCATAAAGTCGCCCTGGGCTCTCGTGGCGGGTCCTGCACCGCAGGGCCATAAGGCGCCGGAAAACGCACGAGGCCGTCCAAGCGGGGAGTGCGGTAGTCCTCGGCGAGGATTATGCGTTCGATGGACGCAGGGCGGATGAAGGTCGGCGCAGCTGCCGGGGTCCATTTCGCCACCAGGGAAGAAACTTAGTGATATTAAGAAATTACATCTAGTGTGTGAGGGACATTACATGTAGTGTCTTCTCGACATCAGTTTTGGTGTCTTCAAGACACTAAGTTCCCCGTGCCTGTTAGCTGCGATGACCGCGGCAATTTTATGAGGGGACGAAAGGGGAAATTCGTGGACACTCGTCTAAAAGGTTCGATCGTCTTCGTGACAGGAGCCGCCAGCGGCCAGGGAAAGGCGACCGTGCGGCTGTTCGCCGAAGAGGGTGCGACGGTCATCGTGGCAGATCGGCACGGTGCTGCGGCAGAGCAGACGGCCGATGAGCTACGGAGCTCCGGCCACTCTGCGATGGCAGTCAAGGTCGACGTCTCCGACGCAGCGGCCGTTCGTGCAGCGTTCGACACGGTCGTCGAGGAGTACGGCCGGGTCGACGTGCTCGTCAACAACGCGGCCGTCGGATTCAGTGAGAACTCGCGCCTCACGATGGCTAATGTGGTCGACACGCCGCTCGAGCACTGGAACGCCATTCTCGCGATCAACCTCACCGGCCCGGCACTCTGCGCCAAGGCGGTCCTGCCCCTGATGGCCGAACAGGGCTCTGGCGTAATCATCAACATCGCTTCCATCAACGGGCTCGTCGGTCTTACCGGAGCCGACGCCTACACAGCCACCAAAGGGGGACTGATCGCGCTTACCCGCTCGATTGCTGCCGAGTGGTCCGACCGGGGCATCCGGGTGAATTGCATCTGTCCGGGCGGGGTCGATACCCCGATGATCGCGCAGATCCTCGAAAACCCCGAGGCCAAGGACGCGCTCTCTGGCCAAAGCCCGATGGGCCGGTTAGCCACCCCGGAGGAGATCGCTGCGGTCTCGGTGTTCCTTGCCTCACCGGTGGCCGGATACGTCAACGGGGCCGTGCTGCCCGTCGACGGCGGCTACACCGCCGTCTGATGCCGATGCCGCCATCCGCTCTACCAATGCAATGACTAAATCAAAGGAGATTCAATGTCAGCTTTATCCACCTTCAGACCCGACAGATTGCTAGCGGGCAAACGCGGGTTACTGTTCGTCATCATCCTGATAGTGAACTTCGTCGTCTGGCTCGACGTGGCCAAGTTCGGCCTCCTGAACCCGTTCTGGGCGGCGGATCTCGGTCTCACCCCTGACCAGATCGCGCAGGCCTCGGCCAGCTACCTGCTCGGCTACTTCCCAATGCTGCTGATCGCGGGCGTGCTCGCCGACCGGTTCGGTGCGAAACGGATGCTCGTCATCTGCGTCGCCGGCGTCACGGTGATGTCGGCATCAACGGGAATGGTGACGAACTACGATGAGCTTTACTGGCGCAACCTGGTCTTCGGTGTCTTCTTCGGATTCCTCTGGGCGCCGAGCCAGCGCCTCATCTCGAACTGGTATCCCGGCACGATGAGCCCGAAGGCCACCGCGGTCTGGATGAGCTCTACGCTCCTCCCTCACATCCTCGCGCCGCTGATCGCCTACCCTCTTGCCACCGCCTTCGGCTGGCGCGAGGCCTTCTACGTGATTTCCGCGCTCGGCGTGCCCGCCCTGGTGCTCCTCGTCATCTTCATCGCCGAAGTGCCAGAAAAGCTACGTGGCATCAGCGCCGACGAGAGGGACGCCATCCGCCGTGGATTCGAAGGGACCACGAAGCCGCGACTCAAGCTAGGGGAGGTGCTGAAGGCGCTGAAGAAGCCGAGCATCGTCACGATGGGGATCGCCACGGCGTTCGCCACCTCGGCTACCTGGCTCTCGGGCACCTGGGTGCCCTACGGCCTGATCACTCTCGAGCAGGTCGATGCAAACCTCGTCGCCCTGGCGATGCCGTTGATGGCCCTCGTTCCCGTGGGTGTCGGCCTCCTGCACGGCAAGCTGGTCGAACGGTTCTTCCACTCCCGCACAAAGCCCTGGCTTGTCATCGGCCCGCTCTGCGGTGTGATCGGTTACGGGTACTCCGCCCTAGTCCCGGACTCACCTTGGTTCCTCTGGGCCTTCATGATTGCGGGCTTCGCCTACCTATGCGATCCGTTCTTCTGGGGCACTGTAAACAGCTACTGGGCGGGCATCGCCCGTCCCGAGGTCACCGGCACGCTCAACGGCATCGCAGCGGCGGCGCAGGTGGCAGTGGGCTGGTTCATCGTAAGCAACAGCGGCAGCTGGATCGATACGAACGCTACCGGTCTCGCCCAGCTCAGCCCGATCTGGCTGGTGGGTGCCGGCATCTTCGCCTTCGCCATCATCCCCGTGCTCATCTCCAAAGAAGTGCGCCTGCGCAAAATCAGCGCAAGCGACGCAACAGAACCAGACACCATCACAGAAAGGACAGGAGTATGACAACGCTCCCAACACCGGAGACCTTCGATCCCGCCACAATCAACTTCGGTATCTTCCAGGCTCCGTACCACCCCCTCAACGGCAACCCCACCCTACAGATACGACGCGACATCCAGCTCGCCCAGGTCGCCGACGAGCTCGGCTTCGACGAATACTGGATGGGCGAGCACCACTCCAGCGGGATCGAAAACATTCCCTCGCCGGAGGTTTTCATAGCCGCCGCCGCCGAACGCACCTCCCGCATCACCTTCGGCACCGGAGTAATCTCGCTGCCCTACCACCACCCCCTGCTCGTCGCCGACCGGATCGCCCAGCTCGATCACCAGACGAACGGCCGGGTAATCCTCGGCGTCGGACCGGGCAAGCTGCCGGTCGACGCGATCATGATGGGCATCGACCCCGTAAATCAGCGCCGGATGCAGGGTGAGTCCCTCGAGGCGATCACCCGGCTGCTCCGCGGCGAAGTCGTGAACATGGAGACAGACTGGTTCACGCTGAAGGACGGCCGGGCACAATTGCTCCCGGTCCGCCCGCAGGGACTTGAGATTGCGGTAGCCTCCACCATCTCGCCCTCCGGATCGGTACTGGCGGCAAAACACGGCGCCTCACTCTTCTCGCTCGCCGCCGGCGACAAGGCCGGCTTCGACGCCCTCGACCGTAACTGGGACGTCTACGAGAAGGAGTCGCTGGCCAACGGCTACGACGCTTCCCGGTCGAACTGGCGTGTCGTCACACCGATGTTCCTCGCCGAAAGCCGCGAGGAGGCCGACCGGGCCATCCGCCGCAAGGTGCTGCATCATACTGACTACTTGGAGCAGGTCTCCGACACAAAGTTCCCCTGGGCACGGGATCCGCAGTCAGCGATCGAACAGCTCAGAGGTGAGGGCTGGCCTTCATTCGGCTCGGCCGTGATCGGCACCCCCGACGAGGCCATCGAAGCCATCGAAGCCATGATCGAGAAGACCGGTGGATTCGGCAGCTTCCTGGTAATCAACTACGACATGGCCGACTGGGACGCAACGAAAAAATCCTACGAGCTTTTCGCCGAGGAGGTCATCCCGCACTTCCGCCGCTCGAACCGGGCACGGGTTGCGAGCCTGGAATACCACAACGCCCACGCCGAGGAACTCGGCGCCGGGCATGTCGCCGCTATCACCAAGGCAACTACCGAGTACTACGGCGAAGGAGTCGCGGTGCAGGTGCGCTGACCGCTATCAGGCTGACCGCCCATCGGGACGAACGACGCCGCCCTGTCGTTGGCGGCGTCGTTCGTCCCGAGTGCCTATACTCGATAGGTGCGAACTCATCATGAAGGCCTAAATGTCTGAGAGAGAACGCCCGTTGGGGGCGTCACGGGATTCGATATTTCCGGGCGTCAATGAGATCCCGTACCGCTCCGATATCCTTGCCGCCCTCGGTGCGATTAAGACGATCTGGGCGATGCCGGAGTACACCCTCAGTATCGCTCACCTCGCGATGCCCGACCTTGACCTCGGCGAGAGCAACGTGCTCTGGGCACTCGGCTACCGAGGCCCGCTCCGACCGATGGATCTCGCGGACTTGTTTGCCATGCGCCGCTCAAATGTGAGTAAGGTGCTGAACCGGCTGGAGGAGCGCGGATTTATCGAAAGGCGAAGCGAGACGAGCGACAAGCGCTCGATCCGGATTCACCTGACCGAGACCGGTGAACATGCCTCGCGCCGGCTCTACGCGGCAGGTGATATGCAGATCACAGAACTCACCAAAGGGTGGACCGAGGAGGAGATCCAAAACTTCGCGGTTTACGCGGCCCGTTTCGCCGAAAACGCAAGAGATCTCGCCGAGCGACTGCGGCGCGGGGAGATCCCGAGCCTGCCGGACGAGAACTAGCACTGGCCGACCCTTGTCGGCCGGCTTTTGACCTCCCCTACCGCTGGTCGCGACCAGGGAGGATGCGGCGTCCTTCAAGGATGCTGCCCTTGGGTGTTCCCTGCTCATTTCCGGTCCACGACTCACGGTCTTATTCCTGCCCTGCCGAATGATCGTCCGCCCTTCCTCACAGGGGTTTGGCAGTTTCGTGCGGGTCGGGGAAGGCTGCTTGCTCGTTCGATCCACGTTGATGAGCCCGCCGTTTTCCCTGCCCCAAGCAACCCCGTTTTATCTGAAGGAAGATCCGTGGGAGGGTGTGCCTAGCGCATCAGCATGCACCGACCACGAAGTTCAGAGCGTTGATCCGTTCGAAGAACATCGCGTCGTTCGATTTTCTGCCCGACGCACACACAGACAAAACCGGGAGCGCGGCGCGAAAATGATCCAAGGAGATACCCCGCCGGCGCCGTTTAAGGCGGGGTATTTTCCTGCGCGGTGGCTACCCTTCCCCGAAGTGTGCATGTACGGCACGAGCAGCCGACGGCCGCCAGAATGTTAGCGGCCCTGCTGCCTCCAATGCCTCCGAACCGCCTTAGGCTAAAGCCAGATCAGTCCGATGAAAGGGGCACTGCTGATGATCACCCTTGCCGCGACCAGGAACCCTGACCTCTTCCACGTGATATGCCGCCAATGCTTTTGGACTCCCGGTACACCCATGGGCTGGGAGGATGCCAGCGATGCTGGTGCGTGTCAATGGCCATTGGTTTCTGCCCACGGGCGGCCAGTTGATGTGCCCGCTGGTGGCCAGTAAAACTGCCCGATGATGGCCAACAGATCTGCCCAC
>NZ_JBNHIC010000047.1:0-24613 GCF_059092905.1 Arthrobacter sp. B0427-1-12
CCAACCAGCACAAAAGCACCCCGCAGGCCTCCGTCCGCGCCGCCGGCAACATCCTGAACAAATTCCTGCACAAAGCCATGGCCGCCGCCTGATCGGCGTCACATTCAGCAAAGCCTCAGAACAGGTTCCCGCCGAGCGGGAACCTGGAACAATCACTCGGCGATGACGGTGACGGTGCGGGTGGCCCTCAGTCCGCCGGGCCGCCAGGTCAGGAATTCCACCTGGATCCGGTACTGCCCGGGGGCCGGCGGGTGCAGCAGGAAGTCGTACTTTTCGGCCGCTCCGGACGCAAAAACACTGGTGAACAGCCGGTTGTTCGGTGTGACGGCCACGGGAGTGGCCGGTCCGGTAGGGCTGGAAGTGTCCCGGAAGGGGCGGCCGTCGTGGGAGATCAGCTCGGCCATCCGCACCCGGTTTCCGGCCGCATCGAAAAACCGTGTCACAGTCGGGAAGTAGTCCACGTTGACCCAACGGACCAGGGTGGGGGCGCGGCCGTTGCCGTCCACATTGGCCCGCATTTCGGAGATGCTCCAGACATGCTCGCCGGCCGGCCGTTCGGGGATGATGCCGCCGAGCAGGTAGAAGTGGTCGGCCTCGAAGTTGTTCAGGCCGGCGTCCTCACCGGAGAGGCCGGCGGCATGGTGCAGGTCGTGCCAGCGCGAATCCAGCGAGTAGGGGCCGATCAGGGTTTCGGTGGCAATGTCGTATTCGGGCCCGTCCACAAACGACCGCCGGGCCCCGGGAAGCGTCACGTCATCGTGGTTGGGCGGGTCGATGATGATGGGCCCGAACATGCCGTACTGCACGTGCAGCGGGGTGTTGACGTGGCAGTGGTAGAAATAGGTTCCCGCGGTGCCCTCGTTCGGGCTGCCGGCGACGGCGGGCTCGGGCCGCCACTGGTAGGTGTAGTGGCCGGACACCTCGAAGGAGGTGTGGCCGACCCCGTCATTGCGCGGGTCCGGTTCGATCCCGTGCCAGTGGATGGTGTGCACCTTCTTGCTGGGCTTGAGCGTGGCGTGGATGATCTGTCCTTCGGTGATCCGCACCAGCGGGCCCGGCAGGGCCCGGCCTGAGTCCCCCGCCTCGAAGCTCCAGACCTCATATTCGGAGCCGTCCGGGAATTCCAGCTTCCGGTTGAAGAAATCCAGCTCGACGGAAACATCCGGCCGCTGCGGAAACTCCGTTTCCGGGCTGCCCTCGTGCGGCTGGTTGGCGGCGAAGTCCACCTGGCTGGGATAGAGCCCGTGTTCCTCCGGTTCCTCCTGGGCGGCCAGGACCCAGTCCGCGACCATACCGCCCGGATACAGGCCCCCGGCGGCGGTCTGGGACGGTTCGGCGTGGCAGTGCATCGGGTACTTCCAGTCGGCGGTCCGCGCCTCCCAGACCGCATCGGTGACCTCCGGCGGGCGACGGCAGGGCAGCAGGCCTTCCTTGCGCTCCATCGGGAAGAGGGAGACCGTGTCCTCCCACTGCTGCAGGGCGACGTGGCCGGTCCCATCGACCCGTCCGCCCGTGCGGGGGTAGTCCGTTCCGTCCAGCCGGACCATCCAGACGTGGTTGCCGTGGAAGTGCAGCTGGTGGTCCACGATCCCGGTGTGGACCATGCGGATCATCTGCCCGGTACGCACCGTGCCCGGGAACCGGGAGGCGCTCAGGTCCCGGACATCACCCTGCCGCGGGAAGCCGGACGGGAGGGTGTCCTCGTGCCGGCGCTCGTTCAGCTCCTTGTCGGTGCTCACCGCCAGGGACTGGAAACCCGCGTAGTTGTTCAGGGTGAAGTAGCGGACATAGGCCGGTTGGGCGTCCGGGTCCACCGTGCCGCCCCGGGACGCGACCGCGGCCCACTCGGGCACGATATCGTGGCAGATCCACAGCCACTGCCGCTCGAACTCCAGCCGGCCCGGGGCCAGCCGCCACGCATCGGCCGGATCGATCACCACCAGCGCACCGTGCAGCCCCAGCACCCGCTCGACCGGCCCGTTGCCCGGATCCGAAAAAATGTAGGTGCCCGGCTCCGGGGCGTCCAGCACCACCTCCCCGACCGCCCCCGGGGCAATCGGCCCGGTGCCCACGTCCACACCGCGCGGCTCCAGCTCATTGCCGCCGGGACCCACATCATGGAAGACCAGCTGGTGCGGCTGGGCCAGGGTGTTGTGCACCCGCAGCCGGATAGTGGAGCCGGTCTCGGCAATCAGGGTCCGGGGCGGGAAGAAACTGGCCCAGTACGCCCGCCGGACCAGGTAATGGTGCGGATTCTCCGGATCCGGACCCAAAGGCAGGGGCCGCCCGTGCGGCGGCAAAGCCGCCTCCAGCGGATAATGCCGGCTGGCCACGACCTGGCCGCCGGCGGTGAAGACATGCGGGGCCAGCCGCAGCGCCGCCTCCGGGTCATTGGCCGCCGCCGGACGGTCACCGAAGCCGCGGTGATAGACCAGGGACCCGTCCACCATCGGCAGGAAACCCTCATTAATATAGACATCGAGCACACCCGGCGCGGAAGGCACCGTCGCCCCGGACCGCATTGCGGCCGCCGCGCCAATCCCCAGGAGATTCCGGCGGTCGATCTTGTCATTGGTCATCTGGCCCACCTTGCCCAGCTAAAAAGTTTCCTGCGCACCCGGAAGTGCCCAACCATCCGGGCAGGCAGTACGTCACGCCCCCAGCCAAGGACAGCAACCCCAGCCGTGATGCTTTTGCTCAGCGTCGTAGTCCTACCCATACACGACTGCTCTTGGGAATACCTTGGGTTCGGCGGCGGTCCGTTGACAGGGTCCGTTCCGCCATTGTGCCCGCCGGGGCCCGGATCTACGGTGAAGGAACCATCCATCCGATACGTCGGAGGCGGGCATGCGTGAGATTATCCGGCGGCCGCGCCGTTCCCCGGTACGGTTCCTGCTGGCCTGCCTTCTGGCCGGCTTCGTCCTGGCCTGCTGCATCCCGGCCCCATCCGGCCTGCCGGCAGCCGAACCCTCCGCAGCAACGGACCCGGTCCACGAAACCGTCAACGCCTACCTGAGCGAGCAGTTGGCGGCCATCGGGGTCCCCGGTGCCGCCGTCGTCGTTATTAAGGACGGACGGCAGGTACACCAGGCGGCCTTCGGGCGCGCCGGTGAATCAGACCGGCCGATGACCGCCCAAACGCCGGTGCTGCTGGCCTCCGCCAGCAAGTCGCTGACGGCCATCGCGGTGATGCAGCAGGTGGAGGCGGGCCGGCTGGAACTGGACGAACCGGTGGTCTCCTACCTGCCGTGGTTGAGCCTGGAGGACCCGCGGTTCCCGGCAATCACGGTCCGCCATCTGCTGCACCAGAGCAGCGGACTGTCCACCGCGGACGGTTCGGGATTCGAAGCCTGGGACACGCAGGACGCCGGCGCAATCGAGCAGGGCGTGCGGGACCTGGCCGGCGCCAGCCTCGTGGGCACCCCGGGTGAGGCATTCACCTATTCCAACGACAACTACAACGTCCTGGGCCTGCTGGTGCAGACGGTGGCCGGCCAGCCGTTCGGGGACTACGTGGAGGAGCAGGTCTTCGCGCCGCTGGGGATGATCCACAGCCACACCACCCGCGCCGCCGCCCGCGCCGACAACCTGGCCACCGGCCATGCGCTCTGGTTCAGCACATTCTGGCTGCCCACCCGCACGCCTGCACCGACCACCGGAATGGCGTCGATCTCGCTGTATGCCTCCGCTGAGGACATCGGCCGCGAACTGACCGCACTGCTGGCCGGCGGACGCTACCAGGACCGCCGCATCCTCCGCCCCGGCAGCGTGGCAACACTGCTGGCGCCCGGGATCCGGGTGGATGCCACGCAGGAATACGCCATGGGCTGGTTCGCGCGCCCGCTCGTTGAATCCGTAAGTACGACGGCGCCTCCCGCAGCAGGTGCCGGTCTCCCCCTGCTGCTGGAGCACCAGGGCGAATGGGGCAACACGCATATCTACCAGGCCATGGTCCCGGACTCCGGCCTGGGCGTCGCCCTGGTCATGAACGGCAGCGACACGTCCGCGCCCTCGCGGCTCAAGGCCATCGACCGCAACGTCCTGCGGATCCTGCACGGGCAGGCCCCGGCTCCGGTCCAGCTCCTGGAGGACCCGCTGCAGCGCTACGGGTGGGCGGCCGCGCTGGGGCTGCTGCTCGCGGAACTGGGGAGCCTGGCGGTCTCGCTTGCCGTCATCCGCCGGAAGCGGGCTGCGGCGGCCACGTGGCGCGTGGCCGTCCTGGCCGCCGCGGCCCTGCTCCTCGATGTACTGCTGGTCTGGTTGTGCCTGGTGCAGGTGCCGGCCCAGTTCGCCGTCCCCCTGATCTCGATCGTGCGCCAGATCCCCGACATCGGCATCACCCTGGTCCCGGCGCTGGCGCTGGCGATTTTCTGGCCCGTGCCGAGGACTGTCCTGCTGTTCCGGCGTCGACTTCTTTACCTACCGTGGAGTGCGTGCAAATAGTTTTGATGGCGGCACCCGGGTTCCTTTTCGGGAAGACCCGGGTACCGCCGTCATCCCTGCCGGCTACTTGGCCAGCGGGTTCGGGATGGTGACTGAACGGACCACGCCGTTGACGTCATTGCTGCCGTTGGCACCGGCCACGCCGAAGTCGCGGGCATCGATGACCATGCGGTCCGCGTAGACGTCCACGGTCAGGCCGCGGTTGATGTCCCGGGTGACGATCTCGCTGATGCCGGCGGTGTCCTCGCCGCGCGCATCCCATTCGACATGGATGGCGCCGGTGTTCACGGCCCAGAAACCGTCCGGGTGGCCGCCGGCGGTCCGGCGCTGCGCAGCCCAGTCGCCGAGCTCGAACGGGTAGTGCGTGTGCCCGTTAAGCATGACGGCGTTGGGGTAGTCGCCCAGGATCGCGGTCAGCTGGTCATTGTGCTCATAGCTGTTGTGGTACCACGGGATCCATGACGCCGAGGCGGTATCGCCCAGCGGGAAGTGGGAGATGATCAGGACCTGCTTCCCCTGCTTCGTCCAGTGCGCCAGCCGCTCCTTCAGCCAGCTGATCTGCTCGGCTGACATGGGCACCTCCGGCGGGCGGGATTCTTCCTGGCCGAGGACCAGGACGGGCACCTCGCCGCCGGCGCCCTCCAGCACGTACTCATCCCAGACGCGGTCGCGGTCGGCGAAGTCCAGGAAACGGTCGCGCAGCACCTCCCAGGGTTCGCCGGTGTAGCTTTCGTGGTTGCCGATCGCCGCCGCGACGGTTCCGGGCAGGATCGGTTCGGCCTGCTCCATGACCGCGTTGATCTCGTCCCACTGGGCTTCACTGCCCGAGGCCACGATGTCGCCGACCATCAGCATGCCGGCGGCGTCCGGGCGGACTTCGTTGAGATCGGTCAGCGCATGGGCCAGATCCTGGGGGTGGCCCTGGATGTCGCTGACCACCCATGCGCTGGTCGGTTTCCCTGCCGCGGCGGGCGCTGTCCCCCGGACAGACACGGAGTCGATCGCCCAGTACCAGCTGTTCGCCTCGGCCTGGAAGTTCCAGCGGAAGACGGCCCTCTTGGCACCCTCCGGCACGTCGACGGCGATGGTCTCGTTGGCGTTAATGACCGAACCGTCATAGTTGTCCGTCACGGAGGAGCTGTCATAGCGCATGATCTCCGTTTCCTGCCCGGAGCCGTCGAACTCAACGGTCACCGTGGCGGCCTGGCCTGTCCAACCGCGGTAGTGGGAGTCGAAGCTCAGCTCCACGGCGGATTCCCCGGCAACCTTAATTTCTTCCGAGGCCAGCGTGGTCCGGTAATCGTGGGGTGCGTTGCTGCGGTCGGCGAATTCGTCCGAATCGGCCACAGCCATGATGTTGTCCGCCCGGGCGAAGCGGTTGCGCATCTGGTCCTCAGCGTCGACCCAGAATTCGCGGGTGGTAAAGGACCAACCGCGCCACTCATCCACGCCGATGTTCTCCATCGACGGGTCGACCTCCACGCTCCAGCCCTTGGGCGCGGCGTGAGTGTACCCCACGGTGCCGTCCGTGATGTCGGGATCGCTGGAGCGTGCCTCGAGGTTCCTGGCCAGGTCGTTGAAGTTCTGGCGGTAGAGGACGCCGTCGGTCGGCTGTGTGTTGACCGGTTTGGCTTTATGGACGCTGGGCTCCGGGGCCGCGGTCGCCACGGACGTGGCACCAAGCGTGAGGGGAAGGACGACGGCGAGCGCCAGTGCGCTGCCGAGCGCACCGTGGCGTTGTCTGGCGGAAAGCATGGGGGTGCCTTTCGTGCGAGTGATGTGACACCCTTGAAGCTAGGCTTCCGTGCCGAACCGGAGGGGGACGGATGAGGAAGTTCCGGTGAACTCGTTGAGGGCGCAGGTCCGCCACGAACATTGCTTTTCCATAACCCTGCCGCTTTTCCAGAGTCAGGCATCCTTTTACGCCGAAGAACCCCGTACGGTGCCTTAATGGCTAGACCCCCGAATCCGCAGCTTCCGCACCCTGGCCGCCGGATTGGGCGTCAGCAGCTATGTGCTCGTCTACCACTTCGGTAACCGGGAGCAGCTGATGCAGGAGATTTCCTCCCGCCTCCACGCCCGCGACCCCGCGCTCCAGCGCCCGGATGTCCAGACCTGAAGCCGTGCGGACTACAACGACTGGCTCCACGAGGTGTGGACCTGGCTGGTACACGAGAGGACCCGGCACCTGGAGCGGCTGGGTCTCGAAGCCGCGATGCATGAACTGGTGGAACAGAACCCGTCCGGCGCCGCCCGGCAGAACTTCCAGCACTGGATCAACCACACGCGGACCTTCCTGACCACCCAGGGGGGGGTAGACCCGGAAGACGCCGCCGACGATGCCCGCCTGTTGGTCGCCTCGTTCTACGGGCTGGCCTACGACCACCTGATCAACAATGAAACCGACGCGGCCACCGGCGCCTTCGAAGTCATGGTCGATGACTTCTGGCGCAGGCTGGACCGGCGGCTGGGAGAACGCGCATGACGGCGCCGGTACCTTAGGTTCCGTCTCCGGCGGAACCTAAGGTTCCGGCGCCGTTGTTCTGGTCGTTGTTCTGTTCGGGCCTACCGCCCGACTTTGGACAGGATGGCGCTCACGGCTGCCTGGACACCGGTGGACAGCGTCGGCTCCATGACGGGCGCAAAGAACGGGGAGTGGTTCATCGGAACCGGTCCGCCGGCGTCGAGTGTCTGCCGGCTGTGGCCGCCGAAGAACCAGAAGACGGACGGGACGCCGATCGCCTCACCCAGCGCACCGAAGTCCTCCGAGCCCATCAGCGGTGCCGTTTCCCTGACCGTGTCCTCGCCGAGCACCGCGCGCAGTTCACGGACGACGTCGGCGGTGGCCTCCGGATCGTTGTAGTTCAGCGGGAAGGTGTAGAGCTCCTCAATGAGGGGTTCGGGGGCTCCGGAGGCCGCGGCCTCGGCCTTGACGATCCGGCGCAGGGACGCGTTCACCTGCTCGCGGACCGCGGGGTCGAAGGTGCGGATATTGACCGTGAATTCCGCGCTGGCCGGGATGATGTTTTCCTTCAGCCCACCGTGGAAGGTGGCGATGGTGACCACAGCCGGCTTCATCGGGTGGACTTCGCGGGAGACGATGGTCTGGATCCGGGTGACCATGTGGGCGCCGAGCACGATCGGATCGATCGAATCCTGCGGCTGCGAACCGTGCGAACCGCGCCCCAGGATGGTGACCTTGAGCGAATCCGCCATGGTCATCGCGGCGCCGGGGGTGACGTTGATGGTCCCGGCCTCGTTGGGCATCACGTGCTGGCCAAAGATGATTTCCGGCTTGGGCGCCTTCTCCCACAGGCCGTCCTCCACCATGGCCTTGGCACCGGCGGCGGTCTCCTCGCCGGGCTGGAAGATGAAGACCACCGTGCCGGACCAGGCGTCCGTGGCCTCGGCGAGCAGCCGGGCGGCGGTGAGCAGGACCGCCACATGGGTGTCGTGGCCGCAGCCGTGCATCACCGGGACCTCCGTCCCATCCTCCAGCGCACCGGTGTCCGTGCTGGCATAGGCCAGGCCGGTGTCCTCCTTGAGCGGCAGGCCGTCCGTGTCCGCCCGGAAGGCAACCGTGGGTCCCTCGCCGTTGCACAGGACGCCGACGACGCCGGTCCCTCCGCAGATGAAATTCTCGATTCCAAGGGCGGTGAGCTGTTCGCGGATCAGTGCCGCCGTCCGGTGTTCCTGCATGGACAGTTCCGGATGGGCGTGCAGGTGGCGGTAGAGATGGTGCATCTGGTCACGCTGCGCTTCCGTAAGCTGCAGTTCCGGGAGCGTTGTCGTCATCGTTTCCTCATTCACAGTTGATCATTCACTTCTTCGGGCCGTTGCCCCGATGCTACGCCGCGGTCTTCCGGTTGCGGGCGAACCAGGCAATCAGGATGGTGCTGATCACGGCCATGGCGGTGGAGACCATGGCCAGGCCGGGCACCAGCGGCAGCAGGACGAACTGGATGACCAGGACGACGGCGATGGCAATGATGGTGGGGCGCAGCTGTTTCATGGACACGATCGCCTGGATGATCACGGCACCCATCACGGCGGGCAGGACGTAGATGCGCGCCACGGCGATGATCTCCGGGGGCACGACGCTGATCAGCCAGGTGCCCAGGACACCGACGAAGACCAGCAAGGAGAGCAGGTGGACGGCGGCCGCGCCGCAGATGGCCATCACCGCGGCCAGATCCCCGCGCCGGGTGCCGGGCTTGGCGCCGATGTTGGTCTGGGCGACCAGGGCTGAGGGCAGCAGCTTGTTGGAGATGTTGCCGATCATGAAGGCCTGGTACATGGCAGCCGGGCCCAGGATCGGGAAGTACGTCAGCGGTTCGACCAGCCAGATAACGAAGAACGTGCCGGCGACGGCGGCGAAGGCCGTCCAGAGCTGCGTCTGGCTGATGTCCAGGTTGCCAAAGAAGACCAGGTAGAGGGGGCCGGACAGGGAGATGATCAGCCCGGCGATCATGGTCAGGCGTCCCCAGCGGGAGGTGGTGCGGTCGAACTCGTCGATGCCAGCGGCGCTGCCGGTGGTGGTGGTGATGGTTGCACTCATGGTGTTGTTCCTTCTGTCCGGACCGGGCCGTTACGCAACAGGGCTAGGCAGCCGGGCCGAGGCCGGCGGTGTGGGAGGCATAGGCGACGAACAGGCCGGCGACGATCGCGATGCCCAGGCCCCATTCGCGCAGCCAGGACTTCTTCAGCGACTTGGCCAGGAACAAGCAGACGCCCATCACAGCGGCCGAGGCCAGCAGAGTGACCAGGTGGGCATTGCTCTTGGGGATCTCCGCCACTCCCAGAGAAATGAACGCCGCCAGCAGTGCGGCAGCCGGAACCACGGTCATGATCAGCGGATTGACCTTGGCCAGCCGGTGCTCGCCGCGTTTGAGCAGCGGGGTGAAGATCAGTGTGGCCAGCATCCACATGGAGCCGCCCAGGCTCATGGCGAAGAACGCCACCGCGAAGACGTTCTGGGTGTAGGTTTCCCCGCCCAGGCTTGCGCCCAGGGTGGCCGCGGAGATGTTGGCTGCGCCCGTCTCATACGCGGCTGAGCCGATCAGGCCGATGCGGACCAGCACCGCGGGGGTGCCGAACAGCGCCAGCAGCGCGATGGCCACCAGGACCACGGCCAGGGACGGGCCGATGGCGGCCACGGCACCGGAACGGAAGGAAGTCTTGAGCTCCTGCAGCGTCATGCCGACCGCCGGCGCGGCCTTCCGCGCCGCGCGGATGTAGATGATCGACTGGACTATGATGACGGCGAAAACGCCGAGGCCGCAGATCCACAGGACCGGCATGTTGGCTAGGGCGAGGATATCCGTGGAACTGCCGTCCAGAGGCAGTGCGGCGGCGACTGAGGAATGAGGCATGGGAATATTCTGGAGTGAGGTGCACCACAGAAAGAAAAATCCCTGAATAGCTGCATAGAATTTCTCTAATCCTGAAAAATCGTTCATCCAAGGAGACCGATGGGGCTCGATGAGGACGATCTGCAGCTGATCAACGCCCTGCAGATCGCGCCCCGCCTGCCTTGGACCCAGATTGGGGAAGTCCTCGGCAGGCACCCCACTTCCCTGGCGGATCGCTGGCAGAAGCTCCGTTCAGCCGGCGCCGCCGGGGTGACGGCCCACCCGAGCGGTGATCCCGAGCAGATGTCTCTGTCTTTCCACGACGTTCAATGCGACCCTGCCCGCCGCCGGGAAGTGATCGCAGCCATGTGCCGCATTCCGGACGTCGTCACCGTCGAGGAATGCTTCCAGAACCGGGACATGATGCTGACGGTGATCACCCCGACGCCGGCATGGCTCGGCGAATCCGTGTACCCGCAGCTGGACCGCATTCCGGGTGTCATACGGTACGAGACATCGTTCTGCACGAAGCTGCATTCGGGCGGCTACGCCTGGCGCCTGAAGTCACTCAGCGCCTCCCAGCAGACCAGCCTGGCAGAGCTCGCCGGGGCTCCCGTTCCGTACCGCGGCCGGCCCCCGGGAAGCTACGGAACCATCATCCGGGAACTGAGCCGCGACGGCCGGGCCACTGCGGCTGACATAGCGGAAGCTGCCGGCCTGCACCCTGCGACCGCGCGGCGCCAACTGCAGAAGGTACTGGGCAGCGGGACCCTCTCCTTCCGCTGCGAAGTTGCGCAAAGCCTGACCGGATTCCCGATCGTCTGCCAGTGGATGGGACGGCTTCCCGCCGCCGAGCATGCGGACGCAGCCCGGCTGCTGGCTACCTTCGGAACGCTGCGGCTCTGTGCCTCCACCACGGGCAGCACCAACTTCACGTTTATGATGTGGCTGCACACGGCCGCGGACATCATGAACGTGGAACGCTCGGTTGCCGAGAAGCTGCCGAATCTGGCTCTCGCCGAAAGCGCCGTCATCAGCAACATCCCCAAGCGCGTCGGCTGGCTGCTGAACCGGGACGGCACTGCCACCGGCGAAGTCGTGGTTCCCGGGGATGCCTGGTAGCACCGCCGGTCACATCCGCCGCTTGGTCTTCGCCGTGGCCGGCGCCGTCCACGGATCCTCCGGCCAGGGGTGCTTTGGGTAGCGACCCCGCATCTCGGCACGCACCTGGGCGTAGGGCCCGGACCAGAAGGATGCCAGGTCGTCCGTCACGGCCAACGGCCGCCCCGCCGGGGACAGCAGGTGGAACAGCACCGGCACCCGGCCATCCACCAGCCGCGGTGTCTCCGCCCAGCCGAAGCACTCCTGCAGTTTGACCGCCACGACCGGCCGGCCGCCGTCGTCCGGATCCGGGTAGTCGATGCGCACCCGCGATCCGCTCGGCACCTCCAGCCGTTCCGGCGCCAGCTCGCCCAGCCGCGCCGCCTCCGGCCAGGGCAGCAGCAGCCGCAGCGGGTCCGCCAGGTCGATCCCGGCCGCGGCCGCGCCGCCGGCCAGCGCCTCCAGCTCCGGGCCCAGCCACTCGTCCAGCCTGGCCAGCAGCGCCGGCTCGGACACGTCCGGCCACGGTTCGCCCAGCTGGCGGTGCAGCAGGGCCAGCCGGCGCCGCAGCGCGTCGGCCTCCCGGGACCATCCGATGATCCCCAGCCCGCCCTCCTCCAGCGCGCGGGCTACCGCGTCCCTGCCCTCGTCGGCGGACGGCCGGACGGGCGTGGAGGAGAGCGGAATGGCTCCAAGCCGGCGCTCGCGCCGGGCGGTGACCCGGCCGCCGTCGAACTTTGCCTCCACCCGGTCGGTCAGCAGGTGCCGGGCCGCGGCCAGCGCCGTGTCCGCCTCCAGCGGCGCCGCGCTGCGGATCACAGCACCGGTTCCGGCGGCGTCGCGGCCCTGTGCCCGGGACACCTCGGCCACGGCCAGCCACTCGTGCCCGGTCAGCGGGCTGCCGGCCGGCAGCCCGGCGCGTGTGCCAGACGCCAGCAGGTAGCTCTCCCCCGCGGTGCCCGCCGTGCGGCGGGCCACCCGGTCCGGGAACGCGAGCGCGATAACGAACCCGGCGGACTCAGCGTCCGCCACCGGCGGGAACTTCTCCGCCCCAAGAACGACGCCGGGTCCCTCCTGCCGCACGAGGCCCTCCATCCGCCGGGCTTCTTCCGTCCAGCGGCGGGCCGACGGGTCCCTGCCGGAGCGCAGCGCGGACAGCAGCCGGGTGAGGTCCGCGCCGGGCGCGCGCAGGTCCCCGGAAACCAGGGCGACGGCCTCAGCCGCCCTCCGCCGGCCAACCACGCCGGCGCCGTCCAGCAGGGCGCGGGCCAGCCGCGGGTCGGCCGGGATGCGGGCCAGGGTGCGGCCCAGCTCGGTGGCCCGGCCGTCCGTCTCGACGGCGCCGAGGTCGTGCAGGACCCGCACGGCGTCGCGCAGTGCGGCCTCCGGCGGGGCATCCGGCAGCGCCAGGCCCTCGCCGCCGGGTGCGCCCCAGCACGCCAGAACCAGGGCGGCGCCGGCCAGGTCCGCCACCGCGATCTCCGGGGTGGCGTGGGCCGGTGCGGCCGCGAACATCTTCTGGTCGTAGCACCGGATGACGGTGCCCGGTCCCTGCCGGGCGGCCCGTCCGGCGCGCTGGTCCGCCGAGGCGCGGGAGCAGGAAACCGTCATCAGGCCGGACATGCCGCGGGCCGCATCCCGGCGCGGTTCGCGGGCGAGCCCGGAGTCGACCACCAGCCGGACCCCGGGGACCGTGAGGGAGGATTCGGCCAGCGCCGTGGAGACGATGATGCGCGGGGCTTCCCCTGGTGCACGGCCGGAAACGGCGCGGTCCTGGGTGGCCGGGTCAACCTGCCCGTGCAGCTCCAGCACCTCGGTACCGGTCCCGGCCCGGCCGCGGATCCGGCCCGCGACCTGCTGCACCTCCCGGGCGCCGGGGACGAACACCAGCGCGTCGATGGCGGTGTCCCGGGCTGCAGCCGCGGCGTGCGCGGCGGCGGCCGTGTCCGCCACATGGTCCAAGAAGGCGCGGGCCACCCCGCGTCCGTCCAGCCGCGGCACCGGAGCCGGCGCCCACCTCACCTCCAACGGGTGCAGTGCGGACGGGCAGTCAACCACGGGAGCCTGCCCGCCGCCGTCGTGCGCCCCGATCAGGGCAGCGAACCGCGGGGCATCCAGCGTGGCGGACATGGCGACGAGCACCAGGTCGCCGCGCAGCTGACGGACCTCGCCGAGCATGCCCAGCAGCAGGTCGGTCTCCAGCCCGCGTTCGTGGATCTCATCGAGGACGACGGCGGCGGTACCGTCCAGCCCCGGGTCTGTGAGCAGGCGGCGCAGCAGGATGCCCGGGGTGACGAACTCAACCAGGGTGTCCGGGCCCGCGCGGTGTTCGCCGCGGACGGTGTAGCCGGCGCGGTCTCCGAGCCGGCTGCCGTCGAGGGCGGCAAGGCGTCGGGCTGCGGCGCGGGCGGCGACACGGCGGGGCTGGGTGACGACCACGCGGCCCGTCCCGCCGGCGCCGGCGGCGAGGTTGGCAACCAGGGGCGGCACCAGCGTCGTCTTGCCCGTACCGGGCGGTGCCTGCACCACGGCAGTGCCCGCCGGCGCACCCTCCCCCAGCACCGCTGCGAGGCTGTCCAAGGATCCGGCGAAGGTGAGGCCTGTCCCGATGACGTCCAGGTCGAAGGGGCCGCAGGGACGCGCGGGATCTTGGGGCACGGGCGGAGGAATCACTCCTCTATTCTGCCGGGCCGGTTCTTGCCCGCCGGAAATACTAAGCATACTGATGGTAGGGGCCGCCCGGAGAAGGTAGGTTAGTGCCTTGCGAGCGGCGGACACTGTGACCGCCAGCACATTGCAAAGGACGGAATAAGGCGGGGGACAGCCGACATGACATCCATTCAATTCCAGTTTCACAATCCTGCGGTGCACCTGCGGGCCATCATCCGCGAGGCGCTGGCAGAGGGGGTTCCGATCCAGGAGCTCGCCGACCTCTGCGGGCTCCCGGCAGGCCAGATCCAGAGCCTGGGGAAGTCGAAAGCCTAATACCCAAATTAATAGCAACGCCGGCACCCCCGATTCCGCCCATGGAAGCGGGGGTGCCGCATCCCCGAAGGGAACGGCGGATGCGCCTCGAGGAAGTCATCCACCACGCAACGACTCCGCTGATCAATCCGCCCTATTTTCTGCATCGGGCCCGCTTCTACAACCGCGAGTACCTGAACATCTTCTACCGCACCGATCCCGACATGCTGCGCCGGGTCGTGCCGGAGCCGCTGGAGCCGAAGGAGCCGATGGTGCGCTTCGAGTTCATGCGGATGGGCGACGTGGCCGGATACGGCCCCTACACTGAATGCGGGCAGGCCATCCCGGTGACCTACGGCGGCATCGCGGGCGAATACCTGCACGCCATGTATCTGGACAACTTCGGCGCCACCGTCGCGGGCCGCGGGCTCGGCGCCTATCCCAAAGTCCCAGGCTCCCCCAAGCTCCACATTGAGGGCGGCGCACTCCTCGGCACCCTGGAGTATGTCAGCGAGCGGGTGGCCACTGCCACGATGGCCTACAAATGGGAGCCGATGGATCCCGCCGAAGCTCTGGACCAAATCCGCACACCGCAGTACGGACTGAAGATCGTGGCCGACAGGTCCGGCGGCTACCACGCCTTCGACCTCATGCGGACCCAGATCACGGACGTCACGGTCAAGGAATCCTGGAAGGGTCCGGCCCGGCTGCAGCTGCTGCAGCACGTCATGGCCCCGGTCGCAGACCTGCCGGTGCTGGAGGTGGTCGGTTCCAGCCACATCCTCACCGATCTCACTCTGGCCGGCTTCGATTCCGTCTTCAACTACCTGGACGTCATCAACGCCTCCCGATCCTGAGCGCCGGACCAGGGGAGACTGTACGCCCTGACGCACGTCTTCAAGGACGTGGACCGGTCCTTCTACCTGCGTTTGCGCGGCAGCGACGGCAACCGCAACCGGACCGGCTACTACGGCGCCGGCCCTTGGGTTCCGTTCATACGGAGCCTAAGGGCCGGCGTCGTTAGCGTGCTAGGTCTGGATCCGTGACCCGCCGTGGAATGATCCTCACGGCGCCACGCCGAACACAAGCGGCGCGAACGTGTACAGCATTCCGACGGTGATGCCCAGGCCGATGAGGTTGAGCCAGACGCCGCCGCGGATCATGTGCCGTAGCTGCAGTTCTCCGGTGGCATAGGCCACCGCGTTCGACGGCGTCCCCACCGGAAGCATGAACGCACAGGTGACTGCCATGGCCACGGTGATCGACATCAGAAGCGGATCCACCGCAGTCCCAACGGCTACGGCACCCATGACCGGCAGGAAGGCCGCCGCAGTGGCGGTGTTGCTGGTCAGCTCCGTCAACAGGATCAGGACGAGTGCGATGCCCGCCAACAGGATGATGGCCGGGAATGCCTCCATCACCCTCATCTGTTCACCGATCCACGTGCTCAATCCAGTCGCGGTGAACTGGGCCGAAATGGCCATGCCCCCGCCGATCAGGAGCAGGACGCCCCACGGCACTTCCACAGTGTCCTTCCAGCTCAGCAAAGCGCCCCGGTTCTCCCGCGCAGCCGGCACCACGAAGGTCAACAGGCCAACGAGTACTGCAATGCTGGTGTCATTCACATTGCCCAGCCAAGGCATCAGGCGGGCCACTGCCGGAATGTCTGCAATGAACGGCAAGGCCAGCCAGCCGAATACGGCAAAGACGAAGATTCCGAGCACCCGCTTTTCCTCCACACCGAGGGCGCCCAGGTCCTTGAGTTCCCGCTGGAACAGCTGGCGGCCCCCCGGGATTTCGTCGATCTCCGCCCGGAAGACCACCTTGGCCAGGATCATCCACGTGACGGTAATGAAGATGATGGCAAACGGCATGCCGAACAGCATCCACTGGCCGAAGCCGATGGTGATGCTGTGGTTGTCCCTAAGGTACGCAACCAGCAGCGGGTTGACCGGCTGGCCGATGAGTGTTCCGAAGCCACCCAGGGTGATGCCGTAGGCAATACCCAGCAGTACGGAAGCCGCGAATTTGGCGACACTCGTCTTCACCACGGACTTGACCAACTGGATCACGGACAAACCGATGGGCACCATGATGACCGCGGTCGCCGTGTTGCTCACCCACGCAGAGATGAAGCCGGAGGCCACCATCAGCCCCAGCACAATCTGGCTGGGGCGCGTTCCGAAGGCCAGGATGGTCAGCAGGGCGATCCGATGGTGCAGGTTCCAGCGCTGGACGGCCAACCCCAACAAGACGCCGCCAAGGATCAGGAAAATAATGGGATTGGCGTAGGGTGCGGCGGTATCGGCCACGTCCGCGACTCCCAGGAAGGGGAACAGGACCAACGGAATCAGCGAGGTGACCGGAATCGGGAAGGCCTCCGTCATCCACCAGACCGCCATCAGGACGGTGACCGCGGCAACGGTGCGGGCCTGAACATCCAGGGAATCCGGCAGCAGGAAGAATACAGCGACCGCCAGCAAGGGGCCGACGGCAACGGCTATCAGCCGCTTGGCGGGCAGTTTTTGACCCGCTGAGGCCTCAGGCTGTCGGTCTTAACTTGCAGGACATTGGTCATACTTGTTCCTTACGTCGTTGTATGGATGAATGTCAGCGGAGATTCACGTCGAGTAGGCGATAACATCCGGCACCACCAGCAGGTCCGCGCGGGAGCAACCGCAGGAGCGGGACAGGTCGTCACGCCGTTGGCCGATTGCCCCAGTCCAGTCGCCGATAAGGGCGGCGGCCGATCGGACCCAACCGTCGATTTGACGCATCAGCTTCCAATGTTCCATGTCCGGCCCCTTTCACGATCGTGCCGCCGTCGTTCTGTGGTTACCTGTCCTGCCGGTATTTCTCCAGCTTCTCCTCATCGATGACCAACCCGGTGCCCGGCACGTCGCGCACCGCAATGCGCCCGTCACGGATCCGGATCGGATCCGCCAGCAGGTCGTCGGACATGTCCAGGAAGTTGGACAGCTCCCCCGCCCTCCGGGAGGTGGATTCGAAAGCGGCACCGAAAGTGACCGACGCGAGGGTACCCAGTTGCGTATCGATCTGGTTGCCGATCAGTACATCCACGCCCAGTCCTTCGCACAGCCCCACCAGCCGCGCCGAATGTGTGAAGCCCGTCCGGGTGACCTTGATGTTGATGGCGTTGCATGCCCCGGCGAGCAATTCGCGTGCCGCGTCGCCGGGCGTGGGCGTGCTCTCGTCCGCGACCACCGGAATCCGCGTATGCTCCACGATCCGGCGCCGCCCCAGCACCTCGCTGGCCGGACACGGCTCCTCGAGCACCGTCAGCCCCAGTCCGGAGAGCCGGTCCATGGCCTCCAACGCCTGGTTGGCCGTCCAGCCGTGGTTCGCGTCCAGCCCGATTTCGGCCTCCGGGCCCAGTCCTTCCCGCAGCGCGGCGACGGCGGCCACGTCGTCGTCGATGTTGCTGCGGCCCACCTTGATCTTGAACACGCCGATGCCATGTTCTTCCCGTACCCGCAGCGCGTCCTCAAGCATCGTTTCGGGCGTGCCGATCCCCACCATGTGGGACACCCGCATGAAGTCGGTGTAGCCACCCAGCAGGCGGTGGCAGCTCACGCCGAGGGACTGGCCCATGAGATCCCAGAGTGCGACGTCGATGGCGCCCTTGGCGGCGTTGTTGCCCACCGTCCGCTCCAGATCCTTGTGGATAAGCTCACGGTCGAATGCGTCCCTGCCGACCAGCAGCGGGGTGAAGACCCGCCGCACGATGCCGATGATTGAATCCTGGGTTTCGCCGTAGGTGTAGGGCCGGGGCGGAACATCCGCCGTTCCCACCAGGCCCTCCTCAGTGTGGATCCGCAACAGGACATGCTCGGCTTCACGGACGGAGCCCACAGCGAAATGGAGGGGACGGGTGTAGGGAATCGAGTAGGGAATGGTTTCTATGTGCCGGATTTTCATCGGTGGAATCCGCAGCGCCTAGCCGATGATGAAGTTTCGGATGGCCTGGGCAAAGGCGTCCGGCCGCTCGGCGTTGGCGATGTGGGCCGCCCCTTCGACTTCCAGGTAGCGGGCACCAGGGATACCGTCGGCCAGGATCTTCACGACGGCGGGTGGGGTCGCCAGGTCGTCGGCTCCGGCGATCACCAGGGTGGGGGCCTTAATCTCCGCCAGCTGGTCGCGGGCGTCGAACCTCGCGACAGCGTCGCAGGCATTTGCGTAGCCGTCGGCGGACAGCCCCACCAGCTCGTCCAGCAGGATCTGGGCGAATTCGCTCGATTCGGCGAAGCCTTCGGTAAACCAGCGGTCGCTGCTCGGCTGGCGCAGCCAGCCCATGCCTTCGGCACGGACGCGGGCGGCGCGGTCCTGCCACGGCTTGGGTTCTCCGAACTTCGCGGCGGTGCAGCACAGGACCAGGCTCTGGATCCGTTCGGGGTAGGAGACTGCCAGTTCCTGCCCAATGGCGCCGCCCAGGGACAGGCCGGCGTAATGGAAGGCGTCGATGTTCAGCTCGTCGGCGAGTTCGATCACGTCCTTGGCAAGTTCGGCGACGGTGCGGGTGGATTCTTCGCCGGCCGGTACGGCCTCGTTGTCAGCGGACAAGCCATGGCCACGGGTGTCAAAGCGTACGACGCGGAAGTGCGGCTCAAGCTCGGGCAGCAGGTTCTCCCACATGCGCAGGGTTGCGCCGAGGGAGCTGCCCATGAACAGCACGGGACCGGTGGGGTTGCCGGAGGCTTCGTAGTTAAGCATGTGATGGGTCCTTTCTAGCGGAGGTAGATCTTGTCCGGATCGACTTCGGTCCGGAGCAGGTTGAGTTCTTCGGGGGTGGGCCGGGGAATGGTCTGGAGGTCGTCGGCGACCTGAAGTGGCCAGCCGGTGGACTCGATGACGCGTTCGACGTCGATCCCCGGGTGCACGGCGGTCAGTTTCAGTTCCTCCCCGGGGCCGCTGCGGCCCAGGATCCCCAGTTCGGTGATCACCTTGGTCACGCCGGCGCCCCGGGCAGAGAAGCCTTCGGCCAGCGCGCGGTCCGGGCCGGGCGAGGTACAGAAGTCCAGCCGGTTGACCAGCGACCGCTTTTCATGCCGGCGCATGACCACGAAAACTTCCTTGGAATTAGCCATGACCTCCATCGCGCCGCCGGAGCCGGGCAGGCGGACCTTCGGAGAATCCCACGCGCCGATCACGGAACTGTTGAGGTTCCCCCACTTGTCGATTTGGGCGGCGCCGAGGAATCCGACGTCAATATGGCCGCGCTGAAGCACATAGTTGAACAATGCCGTCATATCCAGGACGGCTTCCGCCCCCGTGATCAGCACCGAGTCGGCGACGGTCTCCGGCAGGCTGGCCGGGTGTGCCCCGCAGACACCGCTTTCGTAGACGATCTCGATATCCGGAGAGCAGGTCAGGTGGGCCAGGGACACGGCCAGAGTGGGCAGGCCGATCCCCGCAAAGACTGTTCGGGTGGCGGCCAGTTCGCGGGATGCCACGACGGCCAGAAGTTCCGAACTGGTGGTTTCGACGGCTGTAGTGGTCATGACTTCCTGCTCCCGTAGCTCACTGGATTCGACGGGACGTTCGGGGATGCCAGCGCCTCCCAGAACCCGTCCCCTTGCTTGCTTACATAGGCGGCGTGGTCCTCCAGGTCGTGGACCCATTCCTTGAGCCAGCGCTGCAGGAGCTCGGGCTCCTTGCTGATGGCGGACCACTGCCGGTAGAAGTCCCCGTCCCGGTCGTAGTAGCCCTGGACGAAGGACGGATGGGCTCCCTTGGGGCATTCGACGACCGCGCTGACCGCGTGCGAGGGCAGCAGCGTCCGGTTCGGGTCGGCGCGGATGACCTCGTCGTCGACGATTTCCTCCACCACGACGATGACGTTCTCCGCTGCGTACGCCGCCTCCTGCTGGATGCCGGTCAGGCCCCAGATCTGGGTATTGCCCCGGGCATCCGCACGCTGGGCGTGAATGATGGTCACATCCGGGTTGATGGGCGGAACGACGTGGACCTTGCGGCCGTCATACGGCGATTCCACTACCCGGATTTCATCATTGACCGTCTTCACGTCACTGCCGGCGTAGGAGTTGATCGGGTAGAACGGCAAGCCGCTGGCCCCGGCCAGGTACCGGGCAATCATGCCGCCGTGGCTGTATTCGGTGTACTCCAGCGGTTCGGGGTCCGCCTGCTCGATCCGGCGGCGCAGTTCATGCAGGGACCCGACGGAGCTGTTGCCAATGAAGGACGAGACCAGCTTGCGTACGCAGCCGGCGGCTACCAGTTGGTCGACGACGATGTCCGCCGTCATCCGGTACACCGTCAGGTCCCTGATTTCCTGCCTGATAATTTCGTGGGCGGCGGCCACGGGAATAAGGTGCGTAAATCCCTCGATGGAAATTGACTGGCCATTGCGGATAAACGCAGAAACCGCCTCACCCATGGTCATGGTTTTTGCGTGCTGCACGATTACTCCTCACTGAATAACGTCTGGGTAAAATAATTCCAGCCAGCCATTCGGATCGTCCAATACCGCTTGGCTATCGAAGCGATATTTAGCGAGGAATCACCAATGGAAATTCGCCTGCTGAGGTCCTTTTTGGTCCTGGCACAGGAACTGCATTTCGGCCGGGCCGCGGAACGGCTGCACATCGCGCAGCCGCCGCTGACCAAGCAGATCCACCAACTGGAGCGGGAGCTCGGGGTCCAGCTTTTCGAGCGGCATTCACGCGGCGTCCGGCTGACCCATGCCGGCCAGTCCTTCATCGAGCCGGCCAGGAAGGTACTTGAGGCAGCGGATTTCGCCTCGGCGGCTGCGCAGCGCGCTTCGGACGGCGAATTCGGCACTGTGACCATCGGATTCTCCGGCGCTTTGGGCGGGGCGGTCCTGCCGCGGATCATCAGGACTTTGCATCAGCACCATCCGAACATCGACGTCCGGATCCGCCGGCAGTCCTATTCTTCGATCGTGCTGGACCGCGTAGTTGACGGCGACCTGGACCTGGGCATCATGCTGATGCCGGTGCAGC
Organism: Arthrobacter sp. B0427-1-12; assembly: GCF_059092905.1. Taxonomy (NCBI): domain Bacteria; kingdom Bacillati; phylum Actinomycetota; class Actinomycetes; order Micrococcales; family Micrococcaceae; genus Arthrobacter; species Arthrobacter sp. B0427-1-12. Next base: position 20,861 of record NZ_JBNHIC010000047.1, read on the forward strand.
GGGCGGGAATCTCGACGCGTCCGATCATGGAACACGGCCTGGTCGCGGTCCTCCCAAGAGACCACCCGCTGTCAGGTGAAAAGGAGATCGCATTCGCTGATCTTCGGGACGAGGACTTCGTGGCGCCGGAGGCCTATCAGGGCTCGGTCATGCGGGAGCTTCTGATCCACCGCTGCGTGGAAGCCGGCTTCAATCCCCGGATCGTCCAGGAGGCGGAAGACACCTACACCATCCTGTCCCTGGTCGGCGGCGGCATCGGAGTCAGTGTGTCCCTCTCCGGACTGGAAAACCTGCACCCGGACTCGGTCGTCTTCCGGCCCATCAAGGACAGCACCGATGCTGTCTACACCGCCTTGGGGTGGCGCACCAAGAATAAGTCTCAGACGCTGGGGCGCGTCCTGGAAACACTGGATACCCAACTGCCGGAAGTCACCGTCCGGCAAACCTGACCGGAGCGGTGCTGGACCGTCCATAACGACGGCGGCGGGCCCCCTTCGCGAAGAAGGTGGCCCGCCGCCGTCGTTCCGCTTGTCAGTTGAGCGCGGACGGGTGCTTGGCCAGCGCGGTGACCTGCATGTCCATGTATGGGAAGAGCGGGAAGCCGGAGAGGATGGTGTGCAGTTCGTCATTGTCCTCGACGTCGAAGACGCTGTAGTTGGCGAATTCGCCCACGATCCGCCAGATGTGCTCGAACTTGCCCTCCTTCATGAACTTCTGGCCGTATTCCTTTTCGCGGCGGAGGATGTCCTGCCACTGCTCCGGAGCCATGTCCTTGGGCGGGTTAACAGTCATCTGAACCAGGTACTTCATTGTCGTGCTCCTTCTTTTGTTGGTGAAGCTGTGTGGATGGTCAGTTGTTGGTGATGTTCCGGAAAACGGCGGCGATGCCCTGACCGCCGCCGATGCACATCGTCTCCAGTCCGTAGGTGGCGTCGCGGCGTTCCATTTCCCGGACCAGGTTGGCCAGGATGCGGGCACCTGTGGCACCGATCGGGTGGCCCAGGGAGATCCCGGAACCATTGACGTTGATCCGTTCCTCGTGGTCAGCGTCGGTCAGCCCCAGTGCCCGGGTGCAGGCCAGGACCTGTGCAGCGAACGCCTCGTTGATCTCCAGCACATCGATGTCCGTCAGGGTAAGGCCCGCCCGTTCCAGCGCCAGCTGGCTGGCGGAAACGGGGCCGATCCCCATGACGCTGCCCGCCACGCCGGTCCGGGCCCAGGACACCAGGGACGCAACGGGACGCAGGTTCAGCCGGTGGGCCGTCTCCGCCGTTGTGACAATGCACAGGGCGGCGGCATCGTTCTGTCCGGAGGCGTTGCCGGCGGTCACGGTTGCTTCCGGATCGGTCCTGCCCATGATTGGCTTCAGCCGGGCCAGGGACTCCAGCGTCGTCTCCCGCGGATGTTCATCCCGGTCCACGACGGTTTCGCCCTTGCGTCCCCGGATCGTGACGGGGACGATCTCGTCGTCAAACCTGCCGTCGGCAATTGCCTTCAGCGCGCGTTCCTGGCTGCGCACCGCCAGGGCGTCCTGGTCCTCGCGGGAGATACCGTACTCACGCCGCAGGTTTTCCGCGGTCTCGATCATGCCGCCCGGGATCGGCTTGGTGACGCCGCCAGCATGGATGCGTCCGTGCACCAGCGAGTCCTTGAAGCCGAGCCCGTCAGGGCCGGCGCCCCAGCGCGCGGTGGTGCTGTAGAAGGGCGCCGCGCTCATGGATTCGGCTCCGCCGGCCAGGACCAGTTCGGAGACGCCGGTCTGGATCTGCATGGCGGCGTCAAGGATGGCCTGCAGGCCCGATCCGCACCGCCGGTCCACCTGGAGGCCGCCAACGGAATCCGGCAGGCCGGCGTCCTGGGCGATGGCCCGGCCGATGGCCGGAGCATCCGCCGAGCCGTACCCTTGGCCGATGATAATTTCGTCGACGAATTTTCCGTCGAGATCATTCCGCTCGAGAATTGCCTTGGCCACGCTCACCCCCAATTCCAGGGCAGTGACATTCTTCAGGGCCCCGCCCATTTTTCCGATGGGAGTCCGGACGGAATCACAAATAACCACTTCGCGCAAATTCATCATCGAATCTTTCCAGCCGATTCTTTCCTCGAAATTTTTCCGGTGAATTCCATCCTGCCGGGACTCTCCCCGCAGCGTCCAATATCCATTCGGTAGCGCTCCAATACCGGTCGGCGGAATCTACGCGCGGACCTGCTGGGCTTCCCGGGAACCAGCCTCGCCTGCCGGCAGGAGGCTGCCGTCGCGCAGCTGGGCGGGGGTCTGGCGGTATACCCGGCGGAGTCCGAAGACAGCGACGAGGACGCCGATGACAGCGATGGCCAGGACGTAGTAGCCCGGCGCGGCGCCGTTTCCGGTCCGGGCCACCAGGTAGGTGGCAACGTACGGGGCGGTGCCGCCCAGGGCCGCGTAGGCAACGTTGTAGGCGACGGCGCTGGCCGTGTACCGAATGCGGGTCGGGAACAGATCCACCATGAACAGCGGGGTCAAGGTGGAGATGGCGCCCACAACCACTGCGTAGAGGGACAGACCCAGGATGGCGAACAGGAGGCCGCCCACCCCGATCAGGGCAAAGGCCGGCAGGACGACCACGGCCAGCGCAGCCGCGGTCAGTATCGCTACCCGCCGGGGCCCGAAGCTGTCGGCTGCAAGGCCGGCCAGCGGGCTCGCAACCGAGAACACCAGCAGAGCGACGATGTAGGCGGTCAGTGCCTGGGACTGGCTCAACCCGACCTGCTGGGTCATAAAGGCGATCATGTAGCCGCTCAGCAGGTAGAAGCCCACCGCGTTGACGATCGCCCACCCGACCAGCAGCGCCATGCGGCCCTTGGCTTCCTTGAAGGCCTCGACCAGCGGAGCGTGTTCCGCCTTTTCCCCGGAGCGGCGGACCGCCTCAAATTCGGGCGTCTCCTCCACGCGGGAGCGCAGGTAGAGGCCCACCAGGCCCAATGGCCCGGCGATCAGGAATGGAATGCGCCAGCCCCAGTCCTGGACCTGGTCGGAGCTCAGCAGGGCGGTGACCACCAGGCCGACCCCGGCGCCGCCGATCGTACCGAGGGCCGTGGCCACCGGGTTCACGCTGGCGAAGAGCGCACGCCGGCCCTTGGGTGCGTACTCGATGACGAAGCTGCTGGAGCCGGCATACTCGCCACCGGCCGACAGGCCCTGCAGAACCCGCCACGCCACCAGAAGCATCGGCGCTGCCACGCCGACGGCGGCATAGGTAGGAGTCAGGCCGATTGCAATGGTTGCCGCACTCATGAGCAGGACAGCGGCGGACAGCGACGCCTTGCGGCCGAGCTTGTCGCCGAAGTGGCCGAAAATGATGCCGCCGAGGGGGCGGGCGAAGAATCCGACGGCGAACACCGCGAAGGTGGAAAGCAGTGCCGCGGTGGGATTCGAGGAAGGGAAGAACTGGGCCGCGATGATGGTGGCGAACTGCGCGTAGAGGGCAAAGTCGAACCACTCCACGAAATTGCCGATCCCGGCCGCCGCAACGGCCTTCCGCCGGGCTGCACCCAATTCGGTCTTGGTCTGCATGTCATCTCCTTCGATGAATGATGGGAAGCATCCAACTGTGATGCGGATAACTTTCTGCGTTCCATCATGCGGACCTTTGTGGGCCGACTTCCAATATCCATCCGGTAGTGCTCCCATACCGGGACCGCAGGTATCCCCGAATGCCTACGGTCGACCTACCCACAATCAGAGCGGCGCCCCCGGTTCCTGTGGAACCGGGG
>NZ_JBNHIC010000048.1:0-23917 GCF_059092905.1 Arthrobacter sp. B0427-1-12
GGCCGAAACGACCGCCGGTGTCCTCAAGGTGATGCAGCATCGTCGTCAGAATCCGGGTACCCGAGGCGCCGAGTGGGTGTCCCAGCGCGATCGCCCCCCCGCGCGGATTGAGCTTGTCGGGATCGGCATCGAACTCAGCGGCCCACGCCAGGGGAACCGACGCAAATGCTTCATTGATCTCATACGTATCGAAGTCACTGATCCGCATGCCCGTGCGCTCGAGAACATGCCTAGTAGCCTCGATGGGTCCGGTCAACATGATCTCCGGATCGGAACCTCGCACGGCGAAGGCGTGGAAGCGGGCGCGCGCCCGTAACCCAAGGCTCTCAGCGCGCTCTGCCGACATGATCAGGACCGCGGAAGCACCGTCAGTCAGCGGAGACGCGTTCCCTGCCGTGATGCTCCAATCGATTTCCGGGTAACGCGCGGAGTACTTTTCGCTTTTGAACGCTGCTGGGAGACCGGCGAGTCCATCGACCGTGGTCGTTGCCCGTACTGTTTCGTCCCTGACATGAGCGTTTCCGTTCGAAGTCTCTACCGGAACAATCTCACGAGCGAACTGCCGCTTCTCCGTCGCATGAGCAGCTCGCTCGTGAGAGCGGGCCGCGAACGCGTCCAGTTCATTCCGGCTGAAGCCCCATCGCGAAGCAATGAGCTCGGCGCCAATTCCCTGTGGGGGCAGGCTGGTAAACCTCGATGCAAGCGGCCCATGCGGATCACCGCCCTGCGTGTTCGAATACATCGGGATTCTGCTCATTGACTCGACGCCACACGCGATGGCTACGTCGTAGGCACCAGCCATGACGCCCTGCGCAGCGAAGTGCGCGGCTTGTTGGCTGGACCCACACTGTCGATCCACCGTCGTGCCGGGCACGTGTATGGGAAGGCCGGCGGCAAGCGCGGCACTACGAGCGATGTTTAGGGACTGGTCACCGATCTGGCTCACGCACCCAGCAATGACGTCATCGATGGTCGACGGGTCGATTCCAGTGCGCTCAACGAGTGCGGAGATGACGGTCGCTAGCATGTCGGCGGGATGCACGCCAGATAGCGCCCCGCCTTGTTTTCCCTTGCCGGATGCGGTGCGGACCGCATCGACGATGACCGCATCGCGCACGTTCATTTCTCTCCCTCGATGATTGCGGCCTCTCCTGAGAGACGCGCGCGGAGTTCTTTCTTATTGAGCTTTCCAGTGGTGGTCCGCGGAATCTCTTCGATCCGCTCGAATTGCTCCGGCACCCACCACTTCGGCACTCTATCGGCGAGGAACTCGCGCAGTGCCTCGGTATCGAGACCATCCGACGCGACGATGAAGGCGTGAGGTCTCTCCATCCAGCGCGGGTCCGAGCGCGCCACGACGGCAACCTCATGGATATCCGGGTGATCCTGGAGGGCTTGCTCAAGATCGACCGAAGAGATCCATTCGCCGCCGGACTTGATCACGTCCTTCGACCTGTCCAACAGTGTGATCCAACCCTCACGATCCACCGTTGTGATATCGCCCGTGCGCAGCCAACCGTCGTGGAACTTGTCCGCCACCTGCTTGTCACTCAACCCGTAGTAGTGAGACGAGACCATCGGTCCGCGAACCTCGAGTTCACCCCGCGACTCCCCGTCGTGGGGAAGCACCGCCCCGTCCTCGTCAACGATCCGAACCTCGTAGAACGGGCTCACCCGCCCACCCTTGACCCGTTTCGCCAGAAGCTCCTCCTGACTTGCTCGTGGATCGACGTAAGTGACGGCCGCACCGGGGAACGTCTCAGTCATCCCCCACCCGGAAACGACATCGACGTCAAAGTCGTCCCTCATGCGCACGACGAGGTCGCGCGGCACCTGGCTGCCGCCGAGAAATAGCTTGCGCACAGACGCCAGTACCTGAGTGTTGTCGCTGCCGCTCTCTGGATGCGAGTCCAGATACCGGATCAGGTCCATCCAGATGGTCGGGACACCGGCCGACCACGTCACCTCGTGCGCCGAAATCATCCGAGCGAGACTGGGCGGTTGCAGATACCGGCTGGGCATAATGAGATCGGCCCCCGTGATGATCGCAATAAACGGCAGACCCCACCCCACCGCGTGGAACATCGACACCGTGGCTAGGACGACATCGTGTCCGCGGATGCCTACTACGTCGCCCCCGGCCATCGTGAGCGCATGGAGCACAATGGACCGGTGTGAGTACAGCACGCCCTTCGGATCCCCTGTCGTTCCCGACGTGTAGCAGAGCGCAGCGCCGCAGCGCTCGTCGAGCGCCGGGAACGCGTACCCTTCAGCGTCTTCGGCGATGATGTCCGCGTACCGGATTACGGGCAGGTCGGCGGTGGGGATGTCGCCGTCGCCGATGACTACGATGAATTCGATCGACGGCATCAGCGGCAGCAATGGGAAGATCTGTGCGCTGAGCGAGTCGTCGACAATGAGTACGCGGTCCCGCGCGTGGCGCACCGTCCACACAATGTGGTCGTCGTGCAGGCGCAGGTTGATCGTGTGCAGCACGACGCCCATGCCCATCACGCCGAGGTAGGTCTCCATGTGCTCGGCACTGTTCCACGCGAACGATGCGATGTGGTCTCCGCGGCGGATCCCGCGGCGATCGAGCGCCGCCGCCAGACGCTCACTACGCTCCGCCGTTTCGGCGAAGGTTTGAGTGTCGGACCCACCGTCGGCATTGCGGACCGAGACGATCCGACTGTCAGGATGCACGTTCCGCATGCGCCACAGGAAGTGGGTCGTCGTCAGAGGAAAGTCCATCATTAGGCCCGGCGACGCCGTCATCGTCTTCTCGCTTCCCTGAGTCGTTTCTTCGTGCTCCACGATTGCCGTCTCCGCTCTCTTACTCATCATGATGTCGTCATCGGCACCGCATGTGCGACTCCAGCTTGGCGCGCCGCTCGCTGTGCAATCATTTCTTCGATCTCCGCTTCATCGAAGCCGAGATTCCGCAGGGTTGCCCTGGTGTCACTCCCGGGTGCGACACAGGTCGGCGCGGCGAGGTCAGCATGCCGTGAGAATCGCGGCGCAGGAGCCGGGTGTGTCATTCCGTGCACCTGCGAATAGACCGCGCGCGAGGCGAGATGCGGCTCCGAATGCACGTCGGCGGACCGGATCACGGGCGTGACGCAAGCGTCCACTCCCTCAAACGCCTCTACCCAACTCGCCAGCGTGCGACCGGCGAACGCTTGCGCGATGACGTCCCGAGTCTGCGACCAGTGCGATCGATCGTGCTGCGAGAACCCATGGAGAGCGTCCCCCAATCCGAGCGTCTCGATCAGTCTGTCGTAAAACTTCGGCTCAATTGCCCCGACGGCAATCCACTCGTCGTCCCGCGTGCGGTATACGCCGTAGAACGGGGCGCCTCCATCGAAAATGTTGCCCCCGGGACTTCCGTCGTCCCACATGCCGTGATGACGCATGGCGTGCAGCATCCCCGTGAAGAGTGCCGCCCCATCCACGACCGCCGCGTCGACCACCTGCCCCCGCCCCGTACGCTGCGCCTCGTACACGGCGGCCAGCACGCCGAATGCGAGGAGAAGGCCGCCGGCTCCGAAGTCGCCCAGAACGTTCAACGGAGCCACTGGGGTACCGTCTGGCGCAACGGTCGCGGCGAGCAGGCCGCTCACGGCCAGATAATTGATGTCGTGGCCTGCGGTCGCTGCCCTCGGCCCGTCCTGGCCCCACCCCGTCATCCTTCCAATGACCAGCCTGGGGTTGCGCGCGCTCAATGTCTCGGGCGCGAAACCGAGCCGCTCAAGGACCCCAGGCCGAAACCCCTCGAGCAGTACATCGGCCCCGTCGATGAGGCGCTGCGCCGCCGCGGCACCAGTCGGCGTCGTCAGGTCGAGCGCAACCGAACGCCTTCCCCGCGTGAGGACGGCATGTGCCTCGACATTAATGTCACGCACGTCCACGTCGGTGACTCGTTCCACGCGGATGACGTTTGCCCCAAGATCAGACAGCAGCATGCCCCCGAACGGGCTCGGCCCGATGCCTCCGAGTTCGACCACGTTCAGCCCCGCGAGCGGGCCGCTGGTCATCACACCCACACCAAACCCCCGATCGTCGTCACCCGCATCGGTCGATGCTGGAGTTTCCGTCACCATCGCCGTACTCCCCACCTCAATCGGAAACTTACTGAACGCTAGCTAATATAGAGGTCGATGACTCCCAGGCGCAACCACTAACTACAAACCCCGATGATCAGTGACTAGGAGAGCGCCACAAAGAGATTGCAGGTTATTGATGCGGCCGACGACCACCTGGCGCCTCCTGTGGCCCGCGATGAATTCACGCTGCATGTCTATGACGCCACATCCACTCGCACGGTTCCCGTACTTCCATGCCCCCCGCACCCGCCTCCGACTACCCACGCGCAGGTGGCGCCCGTCACGCGGCGGGGCTAAGCGGCGCATCGGTTCGCCGGCGGGTATCCCGCTTCGTCGTTCATGGTGCTGATGTGAATGCCGGTGATCAATGGCCGTGTCGAGGCGCGGCCCGCCTGTGGGTTGGGCCAAAGTATGCGACCCCTGTTCTTCCAGCAGAGTTAACGGATGCTGGAACTTTTTGGTCAACGGCGGGCTTTCCGGCGGCTCTTGTCTTTCCTGATCACCCTGGGCGGCGTAGGCGCGCCCGGGGTCGAAGGCGCTGCGGCCGCGGAAGTCCAGAACCTGTGAAGTGCGTGGTCAAACACATCCCACCAGGATGCAGCGACGCCGGGGCCACACTTCCGCTACCGCGAAGGGGCCAGCGGCGCGAAGCTTGGCATCTATTCCTGTGCGGTGAACTAGTGCCGCCCGTATGGGCAGTCCCTCGCCCAACGATATTGCCGATCGGCACATCACTCTCACCCTCGACATCACACCCGGCGCATAGTGGGGGTCTCAGCTGCATATCCTCTTTGCGTCGACCGGCCATTCGTATATAGTGATCGCTACCTAAACAAGAAGGTGAGCTTATGACTACCGCACCGACTACGCGGACCGTGGAGCCCGTCGTCCTCAACGAGACAATCGGTCACATCGCCGTACTGCGCATCAACCGGCCGGAGGCACACAACGCAGTTAATTCCGAAGTGTCTTCGGCTCTTGGCGCAGCGTTCGCCGCAGCGAACGCGGACGACAGCGTTCGTGTCGTGGTTCTCACCGGAGCCGGCAGTTCCTTCTGCGCGGGCGCAGATCTGAAGGAACTCGCGCGCGGACTGAGCGCCAGCAGCGTCCACTCCCCCGAATACCCCGAGTGGCACTTTGGCGGAATGGTTCGCCAGTGGTGCAACAAGCCAACCATCGCTGCCGTCAACGGACACGCGATGGGCGGCGGTCTCGAGATCGCTCTTGCCTGCGACCTCATCGTCGCGTCGAAACAGGCACTATTTGCCTTTCCAGAGACGAGCTGGGGCCTCTACGCCGCGGCAGGCGGCGCTGTTCGTCTCCATGAATTCGTGGGGCTGCGCCGGTCGCTGGAAATGCTCCTCACGGCCGAGCCCATCGATGCGAGCACAGCGCTGTCGTGGGGCCTCATCAACCGCGCCGTCGAAGCCGAGGACGTGCTCGACGAGGCACTAAGCATCGCGCAACGCATTGCGGCGAACGGACCGAATGCCGTGCGCTTGACGAAGAAGACCGCCTATCGCGCGGCGACGGACGGGTCCGTCTGGAACGAAGATTGGACGCGCGAGAGTGCATGGGACGCAAACGAGGAGACGACGGCGGCCGTCTTCCCCAGCGACGAAGGCATTGAGGGCATGGCGGCGTTCGCCGAGAAGCGCGCCCCTCAGTGGCGATAGGGCATATTGCTCAACAGTCTCCTGATAGCGTAAGACCAGCGCTAAGACAAGCCCCGGACATGCAGATGGAGACACGAAATGGTCGAGACTGGCACAAACACGGATGCGCCGGACGTGCCTCACGCAGCCGACTGGCGTTCGTATCCCAGCCCCAAACTCCCCGCCATCCTGACGGCGGCCCTGGCTGAGTTTCAGCAACACGGCTACCACGGCACGACAGTGAGGTCTATCGCCACTGGTGCCGGCCTCACCATGCCCGCGCTTTACTACCACTACGGAAACAAGGAAGGCATCCTCTTCGCCCTGCTCGAAATCGCCTTGGATGACTTTCAGGCACAAAGCGAGATGTGCCTCGAGGATGCCGGAGACGATCCGCGGGTGGGGTTCGAGAACTACATCACGGTTCTCGCGCTGCATAACACGAATCGGCGGGACCTAGCATCGCTGCACGCCGAGTCGCGATTTCTTGGGCCGGAATTGCGCGCGCAGTATCTCGCCAGGCGCGCCAACGTCGAGAACACGCTTGAGAAGCTTCTCGCCGCGGGGGTCTCCGACGGAATCTTCGATACCGTCGACACGCGATTTACGGCACGTCAGCTCCTCGGAATGACGAATGGAATCCTCGACTGGTACTCTCCACGCGGCCCCCTCTCAGCAATGGAAATCGCCGAGCGCTACCGGCAGGCTGCTGTGCGCCTGGTAGCGAACGCATAGCGACCCGCCGCGCAAGAGTTCCCTTCGGCGCCCTGGATCCGAAGGGCCGCTAAAGCGGATTGGCAGGTACGATTCCCGCGGTCTCGCCACCGTCGGCGATGAACTCGGCTCCCGTCGAGAAGCTCGATTCATCGCTGGCGAGAAACAGGACAAGGTTCGCCACTTCGAGCGGCTCGCCCAGGCGTGCGATCGCAACCGCACTCTGGTCGATCTCGTTACCTTCGGTCATCGGGGTTCGAATGTTACCGGGGTGGACTGAGTTCACACGAATTCCGTATCGCCCGAGATCCAATGCTGCCTCCTTGGTGAGGCCACGCATCCCGAACTTCGCCGCCGTGTATCCCGGGAACGAAGCGACCCCCTTGAGACCGGCAGTCGAGGACACATTAATGATCGACCCTCTGCCGGATTCCTTGAGTGCAGGGATTGCTGCCTTGATCCCGAGGAAGGTTCCCGTGAGGTTGATCGCGATCACTGAGTTCCACTGGTCAAGCGAATACTTGTCGATCGGGGCGAAGTTCATGATGCCGGCATTGTTGACCAGGATGTCGAGACCACCGAATTCCGAGACGGCCGTCGCAACTGCCGCTTCCCAGCCCGTGGGGTTCGTGACATCCAGATGCGTGAAACGAGCGGACTTTCCCAGTCGCGCGGCCGTAGCTTCGCCGTCTTCGTCGAGCACATCGCCGATCACGACCTCTGCCCCTTCCTCGACGAGGCGCTGAGCATGCGCAGCGCCCATGCCTCGCGCACCACCACTAATTAACGCGACTTTTCCATTAAGACGCCCCATTGTCTTCTCCATTTCCGCTAGTTCCCCCAGGTTCCTGCCCATGCACCGGACTATTGGAGGTTGAGGTGAGTGAGGTTTATGCCGCTCGCGCGGCCAGAGGTATTCGTAAGAGGTCGAAGCCTAGACGTGACTCTCAAGTTCACGCCTCTGTTGATGGGGTTGAAGCCCGCGCTAATCGCGAAAAGTCACCATCCTGCTCAATGCCTCTCTTTCGGTCCGGAACCCGTTCGCAGGATGCGCGATATCGGGACGCCCGAAAGCGATCGCGAACAAGATCATCCGATCCTGGGGAATTGCCAACTCCTCACGGAGAAGGGGGGCCTCCGCGGCGATCGAAGCCTGCGCGATCGTTCCCACCCCGCGGGCCTGCGCCGAGAGCATGAAGCTCTGGGCAAAGAGCCCGCAATCGATGGCCGCATAGACGCCGAGATGCACCGGCGCCGACATGATGACCACGTGTGGTGCGCCGAAGAACTCAAAATTCTGCCTCGCTTGCTCGCGAGACGCCTCTCGGTCCCCGCGCGCCACACCCACGGACTCGTATAGCGCCCAGCCGGACTTCCGACGGCGGTCTCGATAGACGCCTTCGTATGATGCAGGGAAGGGGATATCAGGACGTGGCTCGTCAATCTCCGCATCTGCTGAAAGCCTCTCACGCACCCGTTCGAGTGTGTCGCCCGACAGCAGATCAAGGTGCCATGGCTGTGTGTTGCACCACGATGGGGTGTGCGCGGCCGCGGTGAGGATCTCCGTGACGACATCGGGTTCGAGCCGTTCGGGGAGGAACGCCCGACAGCTCCTGCGTTCAACGAGCAAAGCATCGAGAGTCGTTGCCACGCCGGGATCTGCCTCTCGCAGGGTCTCCGTAGACGCCGAAGTGCCGGTATGGGGGGTCATGGTCATCGTCCTCCTCTTGCGGATGTCACTAGCTCGACATCTTCTCCAGGGGCCCAGATCGGTAGGTGTCCCAATGGGTCACCTCCGCTACCGCTTTGCGCGGTGTCGGCTCGGGCGCCGACTCCGGATAGCCAACGGGGATGAGCCCCACGATCTCAGCCGGTTCCGGGATCCCCAGGATCTCCTGGATCTCACGATCAATTCTTCCGGCGTGGACGGTCGTGAGGAGCGCCCCCAGCCCCAGGCCATGCGCTGCCAGCAGAAGATTCTGTACAGCGGGAAAGATCGACCCGTAACGCACCGGGTTGGTATGGGTTCCGGCGGCCGGTGGACCGTTGTGCAACGCGACGATGATCACCGGAACCTGTGCCATCGAGCGCGAGAGTTCGGCGGCGTCCCGATAGATCTTCTTCTTTGACTCGCTCGTTCCCGAAGCATTGGCGGTGGCCTCAAACAAGCTCTCGCTGGCCTCGCGGTAAAGCGCACCGATCTGAGCAGTCAGGTCCGGTCGCGTCACGACGACGAACTCCCACGGTTGCCCATTGCCCGCGCTGGGGGCCCGGGTCGCGTAATGCACCAGACGCTCGAGGGTCTCACGGGGTACCGGCTGCGCCGACAGCTTCCGCACCGAGCGCAGAGACTCGAGAGCCTCGAACAAGTCCACCGACGGCATATTTGTCACCATTCGGCGAGCACCTCCCCACGGTGGAGCGAGCTGTGCCCTCCTGTGCTCACATGTGTCTCGAGAATCTCGCGCACGGGGAGGATAGACCAGTCATCACCGGGATCGCCAGCTAGGAGCTGGAGCGTGGACGACGCAGTCCAATGCCGAACCGCGCCGGGATCCTCCACCACTCCGCGCGCGTTGCGCAGCACACTCCCGGTATCGCCGTCGTCGATGGTCGGCCGAGGTGACGCATAAGTAAGCGTTGGTTTGACCTTGGGGGGGTCGGAGCGAGTCTCCAGCCTGAGTGACATGCGGACGAACTCGACTCCACGGCGCCCGGCAGACAGCATGAGGAGGTCGTCCTTCCACTCCATCGTTGCGTCACCCACTTGCAACGGCATGCCCCAGACCTCGCGCCCAGCTACGGCGCCGGCGAAGTTCGTTTTCATGCCCGTCAGGCAGTGCTGAACGAGCTCTCCGTTCAGCAGTGCTCTGGCGGCGAGGTACACCCCAATGTAGGGGCCGAAACTGCTGCGCACATGATGCACGACGCGCAGCACTCCCAATCCGGGGCCCTCTGGCAGCTCGAGAACGGGAGGCAGAAGCGGCGCCAAGATGTCCCGGTCGGTGCGGAACACCACGGTAACTTCCTCGCCCTTGTCGTAGTAATACGGAGGCTCACCATAGGTAATGCCAATCAAACCGTTCATATTTTCCTTGTTTGTCCTCGACAGGTACATCTGTGGCCGGGCGCAGGGATCCGCGCTCAGGCGAAGGCGACGCTGGGGAAACCGGCGTCAGCTTCCTGGAGCATGCGGCGGCGATACTCGGGCACGCCGGGCGCGTACTGGGTGAAGATCACCTTCTTTCCGGGGATGTTCCCACCCGTATACCAGTTCTTGGTGTAGTTGTATATCGGCGACATCGCGGCGACGGACTCCTGGACGTGCTCGACGAATGCGGCAGCCGCCTCGTCCTTGATCTCGACCTTAGCGCTCCCGACCTTCTCAGCCTGCTCAATGATCGCGGTGACGAAGTTGACCTGGTGCTCCGTGGCCCGCGGAACGTTCCCCGCGCCGACGTGCGGCCCTCCCAGAATAAAGAGGTTGGGAAATCCCGGCACACCCGCTCCGTAGAGCGTGACGGGGCCGTCCTCCCAGACGTCTTTCAATGCGACTCCATCGACTCCCCGGATGTCCATCTGCATCATCGCACCCGTTACCGCGTCGAACCCGGTCGCCAGCACGATGATGTCGAAATCGAAGCTCTTCTCGGTCGTCTCGACACCCGTGGGGGTGAAGGTTGTCACCGGCGTCTCAGGAAGTTCGACGAGCTCCACGTTGTCCTGGTTGTAGGCCTCGAAGTAATTCGTCTCCATCGGCGGCCGCTTGGCACCGAACCCGTGATCCTTGGGGATGAGCTTCTCGGCGAGCACAGGGTCCTTGACCCTCTGACGGATCTTCGCCGCAAGGAAGTCGCACCACGCCTGATTCGTCGCCATGTCGATCGCGTTGTCCGCGAAGTTGTCGGACACCTTCTGCAGGCCACCCTTGCGATACAGCTCTTCGTACTTCTGGGCCCGTTCCTGGGCCGTCGCGTCGGCGAAGGTGCGCGTCTCGCCGTCATGGGCCATGCCCATGTAGTCCTTCGTGGTCCTGTCGTAGATTAAGTCGTAGTTCGCCCTGATCTCTGCCATGTATTCTTCGGAGATCGGCTTATTATTCAACGGCGTGCACCAGTTCGGCGTCCGTTGGAACACGGTGAGAGATTGGGCGACCTCGGCGACGATCGGGATGATCTGCACCCCGCTGGATCCTGTGCCGAATACGGCCACCTTCTTGCCGGCAAAGTCGACCGGCGCCTTGGGCCATTGTGCCGTGTGGTATATCTCCCCGGTGAATGAGTTGAGGTTTTCGTATGCCGGCGTGTACGGGATCGAGAGTAGACCGGTGCATGGGACGAAGTACTTGGACCGAATCGAGGCGCCGGTCGACAGGCGAATCTCCCATTCGGCCGCTGACTCGTCATAGGTCGCGCCCTCGACGCGAGTGTTGAACTGAGCGTGCTTGCGTAAATCCCAGCGATCGACGACGTGGTTGAGGTAGCGCTCAATCTCGGGCTGACCGGCGTACTCCTCCGACCAGTCCCACTCGTCGAGCAGTTCCTTGTCAGAGAAGTACCCGTAGACGTAGCTCTCGGAGTCGAAACGCGCCCCGGGGTAGCGGTTCCAATACCAGGTGCCGCCGACGCCGGAGCCTGCCTCGATGATTTTGACGTCGAGGCCTAAATCTATGAGCTTCTTCGCTTGATAGATGCCGGTGACTCCTAGGCCGACGACGACAGCGTCGTGGCGGGAGGTGAAGGCCGAAGTTTGTGGGTGTGACACGAGGATCTTCTCTCGATCGGATAGCAGATGAGCATTACCAGGTAAGGACGGCGACGCCGTCCCAGCAGATGGATTCATAAGTGACAGTAGGACTTATCTAGCGCTAGGTCAAGACGGTGACGTAATTCACGCGCTTCTCTATATAGTCAGGTCGGCACGTGTGGCAGGTGTCCCGCAGGCTCCTAGAGTTGAGATCCGCGTGGGGAGGCCACTGCCACGCGAGCAGAGTCGCTGGTTACGCGCTTCGAGGTCACAAAGGAAAACTCACGGGCCGACGGCCAGAACTCGAAGAACGTAAACGCGAAATCCAGTACACAGTCGTGTACGTGACCCGCTGAAGCCGCGACTATGGCCGGGAAAAGCCGCAGCCTATCTAATCTGCTGCTCTCCGCCGGGACCTCCAGCCGTGGCCTAATGGCAGAACTGGCCGCCTGCAGGGACGCCCTGGCCTCGGCGGACATCGCCGAGCATCGACTCACTCCAACAGCGGCTTATCACCCTGGCCCCTGAGGAGACCCAGATCTTGGAGATTGAAGGCGAGGTCGACTGCGTCTGATAACTGCCGAGCCCCGCCGGCCTCAAGATCCGCCACCGCCAGCTGGCCGGGACGCCGGGGAAGCCGCATGAGGCACGACCGGGATTTCGTGGCAGTAGTGACATGAAGCGCCACGCAGCGAATCTTTTCGCCGCTGCGCTGCGATCGATACGAATTGCCCCGGCTTTCGAGAATCACATCATGAATCAGGGAATGAGCACGGCGCGGCCGCGAATCGCGCCCGATCTCAGGCGCCTATACACGTTGGGGCCCTCGTCAAGCGTGTGAGTCTCGATCTCCGTGCGGATTCGACCACTCGCGGCAAGCGCAAGGACCTCCCACAGCTCCGGGAGTGTTCCCCAGAATGGCCTCAGCACAGAAACACCCATCGGCAGCTCGCCGACAGCGACACGGAGGACACCGGGGCCGGCACCCACCAACGAGATAACCCCTGCACGTGCGACCACGCTCCGCCCGAGGTCGACCGTCGCCTGCACCCGCACCATGTCGAGAACTACGTCAACTCCCTCACCGTCTGTGAGTTCGCGGATGCGCCGCTCGGCATCGGAGTCGGCTAGGAAGGCATGGTGCGCGCCAACGTCCCTGGCCAGCTCGAGCTTGTCCTCCCGCACATCCACGGCGATCACGGTCACGCCGGGGGCCACCGCCAACAACACCTGAATCGCCAGGTGACCCAACCCACCTACTCCCAGTACGAGGGCGCGCGCGCCCGGTCGGAGCTGCGGACGGCATTCCATCACCGCGTGATATGACGTCAGACCGGCATCCGTGAGCGCCACAGCCTCGACCGGGTCGAGGCCACCCAGGGGCACGAGGTAGCGTTCCGCGGGCACCAGGAGGTACTCCGCCATCGCCCCGTCCGTCTTGATGCCGGGGGGTGTGGGCCCGCCGGCTTGTCGGCAGTAGTTCTCGGCTCCCGAACTGCAGTTCCGGCAGCGGCCACAGCCCCATGGTCCGTACACCGCGACGTCGTCGCCGATGGTCACGCGTTCTACGCCCGCCCCCACGGCGACGACTTCACCCGCGGCTTCATGCCCGAGAGTCATTGGCAGGGAAGCACCGGTAGACGCCCATGCCTCCGGCGTCTGATTCATCACCCACTCGTCTGAGTGGCAGACCCCGGCTGCCTTCACGCGCAGCAGGATTTCGCCTTGCCCAGGAGTTGGCATTTCAGCGTGCATGACCTGAGGCTCCTCGCCGAGCCCCGCGAAGCGGAGGGCACGCATCAGGCTTCTCTTCCCGTCACGTCCACACCCTTACGCAACGGTGGCGAGCGAACGGGCGGCGGCCTCGTAGAGGGCGACCCCTCGTTCGTCGCCGACGATGGTGTTCTGCATGTTGTTCATCACGTAGGCGACGGTCATGCCGGATCCGAGGTCGTTCGTCACGAACGAACCGCCCCAGCCGCCCCAGTAGTAGGTCCGCTCGTTGACCGGCAGCGGAAGGCCCTTCGACCGCAGCGCGAATCCCAGGCCCCACGTAATGTCGGCGCCGGTCACCCTGTCGATGCCGTCTGCCTGCACCTCGAATACGGCTTCGCAGGTCTCGCGAGACAGGAAGCGGCGTCCGCCGACCTCCCCGCCGTTCGAGAGCACGCGCTGCACCATCGCCACCGAACGAGCGTTGCCGTGCCCCCCGGCAGCTCCGATCTCGGCGTGTCGCCACCAATCGGTGTTTGCCACTTCTCCGCTAGAGATGGGAGGGTTCGTCAGACTGCGCGACGTGATGGTCGTCGGGTCGCTGAAGTCGTGCGTGGCGATGGGTGGCGGTCCCACGACGGGGCTGATCCGGTCAAAGTCCTTCTCAGCGGGGACGATCTGGAAATCGGCGCCGAGTGGCTCGGCCAGTTCGGTGCGGAAGAAGTCCGGGAGCGTCTGCCCTGTGATCCGACGCACGAGTTCGCCGATCAGTGGGCCGTGCGAGTAACCGTGGTACCCGGAGCCATCGCCGGGGGTCCACCACGGAGCCTGTGCCGCAAGGAGCGAGGTCAGCTTTTCAAAATCACCGAAGTCCTCCGGCGCGAGCGGCTCATCCCACCCTGAGAGGCCGGAGGTGTGGCTCAGGACGTGACGGACGAGAACGCCTTCCTTGCCCGCAGCGGCGAACTCGGGCCAGTAACGCGCCACAGGTGCGTTGAGCTCCAACTCGCCGCGATCCACAAGCAGAAGGGCAGCCAGCAAGGACATCGTCTTGGTGGTCGACCAGACGTTGGTGATCGTATCTTTTTCCCACGGGCGACCCGTGGATTCGTCAGCAGTACCCCCCCAGAGGTCAACGAGGATCTCGCCCTCCACTGCGACCGCCACAGAGGCGCCAATCTCCAGCCCCTTGTCGAAGTTGGACTGGAATGCTTCCTTAACGGCCTCGAACTTCGGGTCGCAGGTGCCGTGGATCTCAACCATATCTATCAATCTCCTTGATTCCGGCAGCCGCACGATCGGCGCGGGCTGCTGCTGCTGTATTTGTTTACGTGCTTGTCCCGACGTGATGTAGCCGAACTCGTCACCGGCCAGGAGCGCGATCGCATTCGCGACCTCTTTTCACCGCGGCCTCCCCGTCGGAACCGGAGGTGGATACGACTCTGGGCTACTGGTCTACGTGAGATCGAAGTCACCACCGAGTGTGCTACTTAGCGATCGCTATGTCAATGGCGGGCCTCCAATGCCTTCGCCCGCACCGATGGTGCAGGATCATGGACGAACAGGGTTCCATCTTCGACGAGCCGCGCCACCTTGCGTGCATCCAGACCCAGGAGCCCGCCGGCGATTTGCCGCGTGTGCTCAGCGAGCAGCGGCGCGGGCCGCATGAGCGGTTTCGGCAACGACGAGAAGCCTGCCTCCACCGCGTGGACTCGCAGTCCCTGCGGATACTGGGGCTGCATCAGCATCGCGAACGCAGATCGGTCAGCGAGGTCCCCGTCACCCGGCAGGGTGACCTCGTGGACGACAGGCGACGCTCGTACGCCGGCCTGCTGCAGCTGCGTCGCCGCGGTCTCCGGTGCGACGCCGGAGGCCCACGCGCAGATTTCCTGTTCCAGTTCCTCCGTGTGCGCTATTCGATCCGAGGGCGTTACGAAGCGCGCGTCCTCGAGCAGATCTGGCCGCCCCATCACACGACACAGCGCATGGAACGAATCGTCCCCATCAACCTCTAGATAGATCCATTGATCTTCTGCGGGCTTCCCTTGAGCGGCAAAAACTCCCTGCGGGGCGTCCCGGGGAACGCGCGTGTCCCCCATATCCTTCACCTGCGCGGCTGCGTTCAGAATGATGTCGATCTGTGCGGCCTTGGCATCTCCGCCAATGCCGAGAACTCGCTCACGCAGCACCATGGCCACTGCGAGGATCGCGCTGATCCTACCCGCAAGGTGGTCGGGGAATACGGTGAGCCCATCACCGAAGCTGTCGGCGGCGTCGGGATATCTCCACTGGTGTGTCAGGCCGGACATCGCGCGAACCAGCGGACCGTATCCAAAGTAGCCTTGGAATGCCTTGGATTCGCCGAATGCACTCGCTTCAACCGTGACGATCGAGGGATTCACGCGTGAGAGAGAGGCGAAATCGATTCCTAAAGACTCGAGGGTGCCGGGCTTGAAATTGCTCAGCACCACGTCCGATCGTGCAACCAGTCGACGGAAGACTTCCTTCCCTTCAGCCTGCCGCAGATCCACGCCAAAACTGCGCTTGTTGCGGTGGCCCCGAGCGAAGCTCTCTGACATCCCCGTCGCGAGCGTCGCGAGCCGCGATCCATCGAGGTGCTCCCGGCTCTCGACCTTGATGACATCAGCCCCGTAGTCCGCCAAGAGACGTGACGCCTCTGCGCCTGCCACGATGACTCCCAGATCCAGCACGCGGATCCCTTCGAGGGGCATCTCCGCGTTGTCCCACGGCGAGAGATGGTCGAAAAACCTCCCTCCTGAACGCCAGGTGTTCCCGGGAGTCGCTCGGTCGGTAGGTACCCGACGCCCGTCTATGACGAACAGACTCTGCACCTCGGGTCGCACCGTGCCGTCCGGTTGCTCGACATCAACGATCGCACCTGACTCGTGCATCGCGGCCGAGGCAATGGCACTCCGGAAAGATTTGACGCCCGCGATCGGAATGCCCCGCGCCTGCCCCTCCCGGATGGCGTCGGCTTGCGACATCCCTGCGAGGTGCGCCGCGATCAACGGGTAGAGTGTCGGGGCAGCCGCGAGCCGCTCCTCACCTCGATCAAAGCGCTCGTCGGCGAACTCGGCGGGCTCGCCCAGCCATCTGAACATGCCCTTCCATTGGCGCGGGCTCAGCATGCACAGGCGTACCCACCCGTTTTCGGCCGCGAAGACCGGGTAGAGCCCTGCCGCATCAGGGCGGCCGATCGTGGCGCTCAGATTCTGAGCGCCGAGCACGCTGCCCTTGATCCCGAACGCAGGATCGAGCGCGTGGATCATCGCATCGGCAACCGAGAAATCGATGCGCTGCCCGCGCCCACTTCGTGCGGCGGCCACGATACCCAGCATGATGGTCCAGACACAGTGGACCGCGGCGGTGATATCGACGATGAAGGTTGGAGGCATCAGAGGCGTACCCCGTTCCGGCAAACCTGAACGCGCAAGAGCACCCGAAAGAGCCATGTGCACGCCAGGTGAGGCCGCCCAAGCCGATCGATCTCCGCGTTTGCCAAATTCACTCACAGTGACCCAGAGCAGTCCCGGGGAATCCTGTCGCAACCGTCGCTCGTCGAGGTTGTGTCTGCCTTCAGTCTCACAGTCGATGATGATGACGTCCGCCGTCGACGCAAGATCCATGATGTAATCGTCCCTTGCGATCCGCTTGTTCCTACGACGCGTGGAGTCGACGCTTGCGGCGTCCGGCGTGACCACGTCGGCGCCGAGGTCGGCAAGAAGACGAGACGCGAGCTCTAGCGGGCCATCCACCAGGTCGAGCACGCGCAGCCCGGCGAGGGGCCCAGGGGCGGTTTGAGGACGATGCTCAGGTGACGACACGTCAGCTCCTTCGTTGAGGTGGTGCCATTATCCAAACAGGCAGGTCTGACTGTTTTTGTTTACGGTATGAGAATCTGGCAGGGAGCGCAACGACCCCCTGCGCCGCACATCGATCGCCGTAATGCTTACTCGACACTGATCAGAAGGAGGCACTTCAATGGCAGACGCGGACCAGCCCCTGCCGCGCCAGCGCGCCGTCCAGGAACGAAGCATGCAGACCAGGACGCAGATCCTTAATGCCGCGATCACCGTCCTCACCACCGATGGATATGCGGGGGCGACAACCACCCGCATCCAGGAGGCGGCCGGGGTGAGCCGCGGGAGGCTCCTCCACCACTTCCGCTCTCGGGACGAGCTGCTCGTCGCTGCGGTTCAGCAACTCGCCGCCACGCGCATGGGCCTCCTGCAACAACGATCGAACTGGCCCGATAGGCCCGCCGATCGCCTTGACGCTGCTATCGATGCGATGTGGGAGACGCACCAGCAGAGTTACTTCTGGGCCTCCACCGAACTGTGGATCGCCGCTCGCCACGACGAGCAGCTGCGCGCCGTTCTGCTACCCCGCGAACGCGCACTCGGACAGGTGATCCAGGACACTGTCCGCTCATTCTTTGGCCCGCAGCTGTCCGCGCTTCCGAACTACCAGGCGCTGGCGAATCTGCTGCTGACGAGCATGCGCGGCACAGCCCTGACCTACGCGTTGACCGGCGCACCACCGGCCACGGAACCCGCCGTCGACGAGTGGAAGCACATAGCGCGTTGCCTCCTGGGCATTACACCGGGCGGCGCGCCCTCCTTCCCCGGCCCCTTGACCACCCCAGACTCTGCGGCTATCGTCTGACATATACAGTCAAGCATGACTGTATACAGCAGCGTAGGCAGAGAGGCTCCGATGATTGACATTGCAGGATCTAGCGCGATCGTGACCGGGGGCGCGTCTGGCCTCGGACTGAACACGACTCGCCAACTTCATCAAGCAGGAGCTCACGTCACGATCCTCGATATGTCGGACGAGGCAGGTCATCGCGTCGTCGACGAGCTCGGCAGGCGCGTGGACTTCGTCCGGGGCGACGTCACAGACGAGGGATCGGTGAGCGAGGCCGTGAAGCACGCCGCTGAGCGCGGCCCCGTGCGCATCCTCGTGAACTGTGCGGGGGTCGGCACCCCGGGGCTGGTTTTGCGCAAGGGCGTGCCCGCCCCCTTGGACGACTTCACACGCGTCGTGCGCATCAATCTCATTGGCACATTCAACGCGATCCGTCTCACCGTGCCGGCTATGCTCGAGGCCGATCCGATCGGCGAAGAGCGTGGCGTCATCATTAACACGGCATCTGTCGCGGCATTCGACGGCCAGATCGGCCAGGCGGCGTATGCGGCCTCGAAGGCCGGCGTCGCCGGCCTGACGCTTCCCCTCGCGCGCGAATTCGCGCGTTCCCAAATCCGTGTGGCGACCATCGCGCCCGGAATCTTCGAGACGCCGATGCTCATGAACGATCTGACGGAGGAGTATCGCGCAAGGCTCGGCGACCAGGTACCCCATCCGTCGCGGCTGGGCCGCCCCGATGAGTACGCCGCCCTCGTCATGCACATTATCGAGAACGCCATGCTGAACGGCGAGACCATTCGCCTCGATGGCGCCATTCGCATGGCCCCGCGGTGACCCTTGGGGCAACGAATCAAAGGAACAGACATGATGGTGAATTTCACCGACGCGCCGCTGGCACCGAAGCTGCTCATCGACGGAGAGCTGGTCGACGGCGACCGCCCGCCGATGGAGATCCTCAATCCCGCTGACGAGAGCGTGTTCGCGCACTCCGCGAGCGGATCACCCGAACAGCTATCGGCAGCCATCGAGGCAGCCCGCACCGCATTCCCGGGGTGGCGCGACACCCCGGTCGAGCAACGCCGGTCCGCACTACGGAAGATCTCCACCCTGATCCAGGACCATCAGGAGGAGCTCGCGATGCTCCTCACCTCCGAGCAAGGCAAGCGTCTCAGCGAGGCGAGTTCAGAGATCGGTCGTGCCTGCCTGTGGTTCAAGGAGATGGCCGAATTCGAAGTCCCCTGGGATGTAGTTGTCGAGGAGGACGACGATCGCGTCGTCCGCGCACGCCGTGTCCCGCTCGGTGTCGTCGCCGCGCTATCGCCCTGGAACTTCCCCGTGACCCTCGCGATGTGGAAGGTCGCCCCGGCGCTTCTCACCGGCAACACGGTGGTGCTGAAGCCGTCTCCGTATACGCCGGTCACCAACCTTCGGATCGCCGAGCTCATCCAGCCGGTATTACCGCGCGGTGTCCTCAACGTCGTCGCCGGCGATCACGACCTCGGGCCGCAGCTGACGAGCGACCCGCGCATCGACCGCATCGTCTTCACGGGCTCGACGAACACCGGCAGTGCCGTCATGCGCTCCGCAGCTGAGTCCCTCGCGAGCGTCACGCTGGAACTCGGCGGCAACGACGCCGCGATCGTCATGCCTGACGTCGACATCGAAAGCACCGCCCAAAAGGTCTTCTGGATGTGCTTCACCAACAACGCGCAGTACTGCCTCGCTGCCAAGCGCGTGTACATCCACGAACGCATCTACGAGACCTTCGCCGCCCGCGTGGTGGAGTATGCACGGCAGTTGCGCACCGGAAACGGCCTCGACCCCGACATCGACCTCGGTCCGGTGGCGAACCGCGACCAATACGACCGTGTCTGTGCCCTTATCGACCGCGTCTCGGCGGAGGGCCATTCGTTCCTCCTACGCGGCGAGATTCCCGAGGGGAAAGGCTTCTACATCGCCCCGTCGATCGTCGACAATCCGCCTGACGACTCCGAGGTCGTTGCGGAGGAGTCATTCGGTCCCATTGTCCCGTTCCTCAAGTTCTCCGACGTGGACGAGGTCGTCGACCGTGTGAACGCGTCTCCGTACGGCCTGGGCGGATCCGTCTGGTCTGCCGACCTCAAGGTCGCGAGCGACATCGCTCAGCGGATCGACTCGGGCATCGTATGGATCAACGAGACACAACGACTCACGCCGGATTTCCCCCTGAGCGGGCACAAGAAGTCCGGTGTCGGCAGAGAGAACGGGCTTGATGGCGTTCTGGAGTACACCAACGTGCAGATCATCTCGGCCTACCGTGGCTCCTGAAGGCGGCGACATGAGCCGCTCCGCCCTCGCCGCACTGACTCCCGGCACCGTAGTCGCAACCCGCGACCATACGGCCGATGAGATCGACCTGTTCCTGTTCAGCGCCGCGTGCTCGCTCCCGCACCGGATCCACTACGACGAGGAATTCGCGCAGTCAGAGGGGTTGAAGACGGTTCCCGTGCATGGACCGTTGCAGGCCACCTGGCTGACGCAACTCGCCGCCGAATGGGCCGCCCAGAACGGAGCAGACCTCGCGACGAGCACGGTGCGTCATCAAAGCTCGGCCTACCCGCATGATCGGCTGCAGGCCTCTCTGGTGTTCGCCGGAGCTGAACCTAATCCGTCAGGTTCCGGCCTCGAGGTCGTTCTCGACCTCTCCCTCACAAAGGAAGACGGCACGGTGACGACCGCCGGCACCGCTCGCGTGAGACTAAACAACGACGACAAGTGACGGAGGGTTCTTACATGAGCACTGCACCCGTATTCGTCGCGGGAATCGGTGCGACCGAGTTCTCCCGCGCCAGCGGAAGATCCGTCGGAGCACTCGCACGAGAAGCGGCGCTGAGCGCACTCGCCGATGCTCAACTGGCGCCCGGCGATGTCGGGGCTGTCGTCCCCGTGGGTGGCTCGCTGTTCACCGAGGATGTCATCGCCGGACTGGGGCTGGACGACGACGTAGCCGACCTCCTTCCTCCACCCGGCGGGAACGGCGGTCTCAATTCGGTGGGCACCGCCGAGACGATCCTGCGATCAGGACTCGCCAACGTCACCCTCGTCGTGTTCGCGCGCAACGGACGCTCGGCCAACAGGATCGGTCGTCGCGTCGCCGCACTCCCGGGTCAGCAGTTCCGTGAATTTCTCGAGCGCCCCTACGGATGGTCGTCACCAGCACAGTGGTACGCGATGATCGCGCAGCGCCACATGGCCGAGTACGACACGAGTCCCGATGCACTCGCCGAGGTCGCTCTGACGATGCGGGCCCATGCCCAGCTCAATCCGGCCGCCATGATGTTCGGACGCACGATGACGCGTGAGGACTACGATGCCTCGCCTATGTTCACCGAACCGTACCGGCTTTTCGACTGCTGCCTGGAGACAGACGGTGCCGTGGCCGTGGTGATGACGTGCCGAGATCGGGACGTCCTTGACGTGGGCGCACGCGACATCCCGCTTCTGGCGTTCAGCGCCGCCCGGCCGGAGAGCGCAGACGACCTCACCAATCGCGAAGACTGGTTCCGGATCGGTCTGACGACCGCCGCGCCGGCCGTGTACGAGCAGGCGAGCCTCGGGCCACACGACGTCGACACCGCGATGATCTACGACTGCTTTACCTTCGAGGTGCTGCATCAGTTGGAAGAGGCCGGCTTCTGCCCACGGGGCGAGGTCGACAGCTTCGTTGCCTCCGGGGCACTACGGCTCGGGGGCTCACTCCCCACCAACACACACGGTGGTCTGCTCTCCGAGGGCCACCTACTCGGACTTTCGCATGTCGCCGAAGCCGTTCGTCAGCTACGCGGCGAAGCCACGGGACGCCAGGTCGACGACGCTAGGATTGCGGCCGTGACCGGCTGGGGCGACTGGGGAGACGGTTCCATGGCGCTGCTCGGCGGAAGGAGCATGCGATGAACACCGAAGAGATGCTGAACCGCGCGCAACTGATCGCACCCGAGATGGTGCCATATCTGCAGGGCGACACCCGTTCTGACCTGCTCGTGCCGCGCTGCATCGCCTGCGGCTCGCTGCAGTGGCCGCCGCGCCCGTCGTGCTCGACGTGCGGCGAGGACATCTTCGAGCCTGAACCTGTCGAGCCGATCGGAGAGCTCTACTCGTGGACCACTACCCATCGGGCGCCGTCTCCGGAGTTCTCCTCTCTCGTGCCGTACACGGTCGTCATCGTCGAGCTGGACACGACAGATCAAGTCCGTCTGCTGGGACGGCTCGCCCAGACGAACGCAGCTCCCACCCTCCGCGTCGGAATGCGAATGCGCGGCGAACGCGAGCACCGAGACGGGCTGCAGCTGCTGGTTTGGAGGATCGATGAGTGACGACGTCGGAACAATGCCGTTCCCCCCTCAAGTGGCGACGATCGCCGTAACGCGGGAGGCGATCATGCGGTTCGCCGCGGCCGCCGGGATCTCCTCCCCCAAGCATCATGACGTGCTAGCGGCGCAACGAGCCGGTTTCACCGACCTCGTCGCACCGCCGTATTTCTTCACGGCGCTGGGCCTGACGATGGGGCGGATCCATACGCGAGCTGAGCTCAGCGACGGGGGGCTCCCAATAGACGACCCACTCGCCGTGCGGAAGATCGTCGCGGGTGAGACGACGGTTCGTTGGTTTGGGCAGATCGTGGCGGGCGACATCATCACCGTCACCCAGGTCTTGCTCGATGTGAAGCGTAAGACTGGCAGGTCTGGACCCTTGGAGATTTATACGTTCCGGCGCGACTACGCACGCGACGGCGAGCTCGTAGTACAGGAGCACTACTCGCGCATCGCGCGGTGACGCCTGTCTCCGCCCCGTACCGTTCGTAGTCCAGATGTCACAACGTAGGTTGTTATCGACTTTAAACCCACGGGAGCTGCAGTAGATGCAGGAACTCCCTACGTGGACGTTACGACGCCGCGCAGGTCAGCCTCGGAACTCACAGGCCTCCCAACAAGTGGTCCGCGATGAGCTCTGATCGCGCGCTACACGTGGAGATAAGTGCGCAGACCAGCCAGTGTCCGGTCGAGATGTGCTGCTGGCTCGAGGTGTCCCGGTCCGGGTTCTACCACTGGCGGTCCCGTCCCCTCTCGGCCACCGCCGCCCGCCGGGCCGAACTCACGGAGCGGGTAAAGCACTTCTTTGCCGCCTCGGACGGAACCTACGGCTACCGGCGAATCCACGCCGACCTGGCCGCCGAAGGCACCGAATGCTCCCCGGAACTGGTACGCCGGATCATGCGCGCCGAGAACCTGGTGCCGTGCCAGCCCCGGCCCTTCCGCACCACCACCGAGGCCGACGCGGAGGCCGCCGCGACGATCCCAGATCTGGTGCGCCGCGACTTCACCGCCGACCACCCGGGGATCAAGTTCGTCGGGGACATCACCCATTCGGCTCAGTTCGCGGTTATGTGCAGTTTGGTCGGGTGAACGCGTGGTCGGGCCTTCACTGGCTGGGCATGATGCCCGCTGACCGTCGCCGTTGCTGCACATAATCACGATGCTTCTTGTATCCGATCGTTTCGGAAGACAAGGAGCATCCTAATGAGTGACCGATTGATGCTGGAGGAAGTGCTCACGACCTTCGACGAGCACCTGCACCGCACCCGCGGTGTGTGTTCGGGGACGCGCCGCAACTACATCAGGTATGTGCACGGGTTCCTGGAGACCGTGTCCGCCGACGGTTCGGTGGATTTCGGGGACGTCCACGCGCGCGAGGTGATCGAGTTCATCGGTGGCCTGACACGCCCCTACCAGCCGAGGACGGTGGAATTGGCGGCGACGTCAGTGCGGTCATTCTTCCGTTTCCTCCGCGCGAAGGGGCTGCATGGAGACCGGTTGGAGGACGCGGTCCCGATGGTGCCGCATCGCCGGAGCGGTCTTGTTCGGCATCTGGATCCGGGAGGCTTCGAGCAGCTGATCTCCTCACTGGACTCGGCCTCACCTCGTGGGCTGCGGGACCGGGCGATCATCTTATGCATAGCGCGGCTGGGGCTGCGAGCCAGTGAAGTCGTGCAGTTGCGGCTGGAGGACATCGACTGGCGCAACGCCACCGTGCGGGTGCGTGCCCGTAAGACCGGTCACGGCGCGCGGACGGCGTCCTGATCGACATCACCAGCCCCGCCCGGGCGATCGGTTTCAGCCGGGAGGCTGCGATGACGTCTGCGGCCTGGGCTGAGGCTGTGGCCTGGAATGCCGGGAACAGCTCCTGGCAGGACGAGCAGGGGCGCCTCTGGGACGTACTGGTCATGGCGGCCGGTGCGGCCCGCGCTGCCCGGTCCTGTTCCAGGATTCCGTTCTCCGT
>NZ_JBNHIC010000049.1:0-23386 GCF_059092905.1 Arthrobacter sp. B0427-1-12
AAGATCCCACGCCGGGATGCCCGCATTCGCCGGGACGACCTCGACAAGGCGTTCGACGAGCCCGCACGAAGAAGAGCCGACCAAGGAGGAACAGGACCCATGTCGGCCAAGGCGCGCCGATAACAGGGCATATGACATTGGGTTGCTGTTTACTGCCTGGCATAACGGTCAGCAGCTCGGGACATGAATAGTTACTTGAGACGGTCGTGAGTCTTCGAAAAACATAGGGCACCCTATTTCTCCGGCGGCAGTTTGGCCTGTTCCACCAGTTCGGTTATCCATGGTCGGTGCCCGCGGTGAAGCACCAAGCCCTCGGGCAGATTTTGGACGGCCACGGCGGAACCGGAAATGTCGATGGTGATCCGCCCGGTGCCCGTGGGCGCGTTGGTGATATGGAGGCGGCCGAAGGACTCCGGGAGCACCGGGTCCAGCCACAGGCCGCCTAAGGAGACATGCGCGTCGTACCGCATCAGGCTCGTTACCAGGAAGATCGGCGTGGTGGCCGCCCAGGCCTGCGGTGAGCACGCCGTCGGGTAGGGCACGGGCCGGGAAAATTGGTCCCGGCTGAAACCGCAGAAGAGCTCGGGCAGCCGTCCGTCCGAGTAGTCAGCGGCCTCCAGCAGGGCGGTGGCGATCCGCTGCGCCTGCTCCACGAAGCCGTAGCGCAGCAGTCCGGCCATAATGAGCGCGTTGTCGTGAGGCCAGACCGAGCCGTTATGGTAGCTGGCCGGATTATAGGCACTCATGTCGGAGGCCAGGGTGCGCACGCCCCAGCCGCTGAACATCTGGGGAGACATCAGTCGTTCGGCCACCAGGGGCGCCTTGTCCTCGTCCACAATGCCGAACCACAGGCAGTGGCCCATGTTGGACGCGCAGGCGTCCACCGGCCGTTTGTCCCGGTCCAACGCGATAGCGTAGTAGCCCTTGTCCGGCAGCCAGAACTGTTCGTTGAACCGCCGCTTTAGCCGTGCCGCGCGGTCCCGCAGCTCGGACGCCAACTCCACGTCACCGGCGTCGTACGCCATCCAGGCACGCGCCATGTACGCGCCATGGACGTAGGCCTGCACCTCGCACAATGCGATCGGCGGCTCGGCCAGGGTGCCGTCGGCAAAGTTGATGCCGTCCCAGGAGTCCTTCCAGCCCTGGTTGATCAGGCCCCGATCGTTGAGGCGCTGGTACTCGACGAACCCGTCCCCGTCCCTGTCTCCGTAATCCCGGATCCAGTCCAGGGCACGGTCGGCATTAGGCAGCAGGGCGGCGATGGTCTCCTTGGCAAAGCCCCAGCGGCTGACGGACCCCAGTGCCATCACGAACAGCGGCGTCGCGTCGATGCTGCCGTAGTAGGCGGATTTGCCTCCCAGAGCCAGCCCGCTGGAGACATCGAGTCTGACCTCGTGCAGGATCTTGCCCGGCTCTTCCTCACTGATCGGGTCCACTGTGGTCCCCTGGCGGTCGGCCAGCGTCTGCAGGGTCCCCAAGGCTAAGGACGGGTCCACCGGCAGCGCCATTTCCGAGGCCAACAGCGAATCGCGGCCGAACAGGGTCATGAACCACGGTGCACCGGCGGCCACCACCACACGGTCCGGATGTTCCGGGTCTTCGATCCTCAGGGCGCCCAGGTCGTCGTAGCTGCGCCGCAGCGTCCGCTCGATGGAGCGGTTGCTCATGTGCAGCGCCGGAATCCTGGCCACCCACTCCCGGCGGCGCCGGTCGCGCGGGGACAGTCCGTCCGCGTCCGGGTGCATAAACGGCGCCATCGGCGCGGTCCCTTCAACGGCCGGCACCACGCTCAAGCGTCCAGTCCAGTGCCCGTGCGGCGCAACCACTGCATCGTAGGCCAGGGCTTCGGCTGTGGCAGTGGCGCCCTCTGCCGTCACGATGACGCCCTTGCGCACACCCTGCCAGGCGGCCCGGACGACCAAGGAACCATCTCCGGGCACGCGGATTTCGTCCCAGTGCCGCCGCGTCCGTGCCTCCTTCACCTCGAACAGATCGGCGAAATCCGCTTCGACATTGAACCGGATTTCGCATTCGACCGGCTCCGGCGAGTAGTTGCGGACCGTAACCTGTTCCAAGATCCCGGTACCCACTTCACGCAGCCGCTCCACGAGCAGCGGGCTGTCCGCATACCCGTCCGAATTCAGCACACGACCGGCAAAGAGCGCCCGATACGGCTCCTTTATCTCCGCAGCCAACGGCTCCAACGGCTGACCATTGACGGTCAGGCTCCAGCGGGACAGGATCCGGGTGTCCTGCACGAAAACCCCGTGCGGATGATCCGGACAGATGTCCCCGTTCGGCAAGGAAATGCAGAAGGACGACCCCTCCACCAGGGTCACAGTCCCGGCGCCCAGCGGCCCGGCAGCCGTATCGGCATTCCATCCAGCCATCTCCGGCTCCTTCAACGGATCCGCGCAATGCGGCGTTATGCGGATCCCCGCTCCGGTTCCGGGCGCCGTCTTCACCGCTGCAATCGACGCTACGCTTGTCTGCTCACAGGTACCAGAGCAGTTTCGGTGGCAAATGATTTGGTCTAGCTGTGGACGGCATCCACCGACGGTTCCGGGCACCGGATCCAAGGAGCATGGTCTTTCAATGCTTAACCTCGACTACGACATCGACGACAACGGCAGCACCTTCGACAGCTTTTTGACATCGTGACCTCCTCAAAGTCGAACGGCCACAGCGTCCCCCTGTCCGAGTCGATCCAACCATGGCCTCCGGCGAGGCAAACTGGCCTCAGACGCTACCTGCACCGTGCGGTACTCGTCGGGAGACGGGCGTGTGATGGACCTTAAAGACCGGTACAAATACCGTCCGTTCTTGAATCCCGGCCTTTGGGCGACCACGGCCAGCGATGGGCCCTGCGAAATCGTCAGCCGATAGCGCACCGGTCGATCCTCTTAGCATCGAAAATCTCTGCCGGCGTTCGGAAACTGAACTGCCGCCAGCGGGTGACAGGATTGATGGCCGGATGCGACAAGCCCAAACTCTTCGCCCCGCAACTTCGGCCACACCCCGGCCGGCCTGCTCGATGCTTGTCTGGGCCCCGGGCCGCCTCACCCTAAGCCCGCCTAAGTCCCCTCACACGGAAGGCGCGCAAATCTACCGCCCTCACTCACCCGTCATCATGGTGCCCCAAGGTGTAGGCCTGCCGTGCCCCCGCCCCTCCGGCCACCGTCGTCCTCGAACATTCCATCCTCGTCGCCGTCTGGCACATGCTCGCTGAGGGCGAATGCTACACCGACCCGGGAGCCGACTACTTCACCCGCAAGAACCCTGACCGATCCCGCAACCAAGCCGTGCAGTGCCTCCACGAACTCGGCTACGACGTCACCCTCATACCCCGAGACGCAGCCTGACGCACCTTACTTTCCTTTCGTACTAGGCCCCAGAGATGAACCGGCAGCAAGATCGCAGGACGGGACAGAACCGAGTGTTCCGTTTCAGCAGGTGAGGGCCGTGGGGGCAGCGGTTCCCGCCGTCGTGCCGTCCCATTCCGCCATACCTGCCTCCGCCGCTTTCATCCGTGCCGTCCGGAATCCTCCCGGGCATCGGTGAGGTCCCCTCGCGCCCGCGCAGGGGGTCCGTTTCCCGGTCTGAAGCGGCCCCCACGGCGCCCGGGTAACGTTACTGCGGGGTGTTTGCCCAGCCGTTACTGGCGGGACCAGCGTCGGCTTCGTCCTCGCACAACTGGAAGGCGACACCAGCAGCCTTTGAAATCGCCGCAGCGGACGAAGCCTTGGAATCACCGCTTCCTGTGCCGGTTTCCAAACCAGCGGCGTAACCCACCATGAACGTGGTGACCGGTGCCGCAGCGTGGATCACTGAGCCCGCAGATCTTCTGGCCAAATCAAGGAGCAACTCCTGGTCCACTTCCAAATCCAGGATCTGCAGAGCCTGCGCTAGCCGCTGACTCCACTGGGCTAAGATCCGTGCTTCGTCGTCGTCGACAGCCATCTTGCCTCCTTGGTAGGGCCACTCCGGGCGGGGCGACCAAGTTCCCTCGACAATACAAGGCTTTGCCGAGTAAGTCACCGACCTGATTTTTGTTTTGGTATATGTCCCCTTCACCTCGCAATCGCGCCGGGGGGCTCTCCTCGCGCCGTCCGCTCATGGTCAAATGGGAGGGTTAGACCGGCTGCCCGAGTCCGACCGCGGCCTCGGCCATATGGAAGGAAGCGCATGACCGATCGCCAGAACCACCCCCCGATCCCCACCCCGGGAAGCGCCCAGGGCCTGGACCGCAAGGTTGAGGGCGGGTGCCCGGTCGCCCATGACAGCGTGACCTCGCACGGCAGCGAGAGCGAGAACCCGGCGATCGACTCGCCGCAGCCCAAGGCGCACCGGCCGCGGACCGTCGCGGACTGGTGGCCGAACCAGCTCGACCTCTCCGTGCTCCACGCCCACCACCCGGCGGGCAACCCGCTCGGCCCCGCGTTCAGCTATCGCGAGCAGTTCCGGACGCTCGACGTGGAGGCGCTCAAGCAGGACATTATCGATGTTCTGACCACTTCCCAGGACTGGTGGCCCTCGGACTTTGGCCACTACGGTGGTCTGATGATCCGGATGAGCTGGCACGCTGCCGGCACCTACCGCGTCCACGATGGCCGCGGCGGTGCGGGGGACGGCGGCCAGCGGTTCGCGCCGCTCAACAGCTGGCCGGACAACGCCAACCTCGACAAAGCCCGGCGGCTGCTGTGGCCGGTGAAGCAGAAGTACGGCCAAAAGCTCTCCTGGGCCGACCTGCTCGTCTTCGCGGGCAACGTCGCCCTCGAGTCGATGGGCTTCAGGACCTTCGGCTTCGCCTTCGGCCGCGAGGACGTGTGGGAGCCCGAGGAGATCTTCTGGGGGCCCGAGGACACCTGGCTCGGCGACGAACGCTACATCGGCGAAGGCCAGATGGCGCAGGAGGTCGGCTCCACCGAGATGGGCCTGATCTACGTCAACCCCGAGGGGCCGATGGGTAATCCGGACCCGCTTGCGGCCGCAGCGTTCATTCGCGAGACCTTCAAGCGCATGGCGATGAACGACGAGGAGACCGTCGCGCTGATCGCCGGCGGCCACACCTTTGGCAAGGCCCATGGCGCCGGTGGCGCAGACGCGCACGTCGGCCCCGAGCCGGAGGCCGCCAACCTCGAGGCACAGGGCCTGGGCTGGCTCAGCACCTACGGGACCGGCAAGGGGCCGGACACAATCACCTCCGGCCTCGAGGTCACCTGGACGGACAGGCCGACCGAGTGGAGCAACCGCTTCTTCGAGATCCTGTTCGAGCACGAGTGGGAGCTGGTCAAGAGCCCCGCTGGCGCCAACCAGTGGGTGGCCAAGGACGCCCCGAAGATCATCCCGGACGCCCATGACCCGCAGAAGAAGCACCGGCCGGCGATGCTCACCACGGATCTCTCGCTGCGCTTCGACCCTGTCTATGAGAAGATCTCGCGGCGCTTCCTGGAGAACCCAGACGAGTTCGCGCTAGCGTTCGCCAAAGCCTGGTACAAGCTGCTGCACCGCGACATGGGCCCCGTCGGCCCCCACCTGCTCGGTCCGTGGGTCCCCGAGCCGCAGCTCTGGCAAGACCCCATCCCGGCAGTCGAACACGAGCTGATCGACGAGCAGGACATCGCCTCGCTCAAGGCCCAGCTGCTGAACTCAGGCCTGTCCGTCTCGCAGCTGGCCAGCACGGCATGGGCCGCGGCGTCCACCTTCCGCAAGACTGACAGGCGCGGCGGCGCCAACGGGGCACGAATCCGCCTGGAGCCCCAGCGCGGGTGGGAGGTCAACGAGCCCGAGCAGCTGGCGACTGCGCTGCAGGCGATCGAGACGGTGCAGCAGCAGTTCAACTCCGCCCAGACCGGGGGCAAGAAGGTCTCGCTGGCAGACCTGATCGTTCTCGGCGGCTGCGCGGCGGTGGAGAAGGCCGCCAGGGACGCCGGCTTCACCGTCACCGTGCCGTTCCGGCCCGGCCGAACCGACGCCTCCCAGGACCAGACCGACGTCGAGTCGTTCCAGTACCTGCAGCCGCGGGCGGATGGGTTCCGCAGCTACGTGCGCCCCGGCGAGAAGCTCCAGCCGGAGACCCTCCTGCTCGACAAGGCGTACCTGCTGGACCTCTCCGCGCCGGAGATGACAGCGCTCATCGGTGGCATGCGCACCCTAGGCGTCAACGTCGGCTGTTCCGCCCACGGCGTCCTCACCGACAGGCCCCAGGTCCTGACGAACGACTTCTTCGTCAACCTGCTCTCCCCGGGCACCCGGTGGAAGGCATCGGAGGCGGAGGAGAACGTCTACGAGATCAGCGACGTCGCCACCGGCGAGCTGAGGTGGACCGCCACACCGGTCGACCTGGTCTTCGGCTCCAATTCCCAGCTGCGGGCGCTGGCCGAGGTCTACGCGAGCGATGACGCCAGAGAGAAGTTCGTCAACGACTTCGTGGCGGCCTGGGTGAAGGTCATGGAGCTCGACCGCTTCGACCTGCGCTGACCGAGGCGTCCGGGGCCGGCTGCAGATGCGGCCGGCCCCGGAGCAGCCGGTCCAGAGGATTGTGGACGGGGACCCGATCTGCAGCCGGACGCCTGCCAGTCCTTGGGCGGTGACGTCCTGCCCAGTTGGCGAACGGCGGGAGCAGCCAGGCAGTGTCGGTTGATACTTCGACGACGATGGGATCGACGAGGGCGGCTTCTGTTTCTTCCTGGCCGGGATGGAAGCCGGCGAGGGTTGGCTTGACATGGTGTGGCCAGAGATGAGGTCCGGCGGGTAGCTTCAGCTGTCAGGCGAGCAGTTTCGCGGCCGCGGGTTTGAGTGGATCGGAACGGCCGACGACCCGCAGCCCGCCCCCCAATGGGCAGCCTGGCCACGATCGCTTCCGGGCGGGTGATGGGTCCTATAACCGCCGACACACTACTTCCCGCGTTCCCCCATGCTTGATCTTGAGCCATTGCCGTTGCCCGCCTTCGCAGGGCTGCCTATCGCCATTGATGACACGTGATTCGATGCCAATGGCCGGCCAGTCCTCAAACCAGGTTGCCGCCGCGTCCGGGTCGGTGGTGACCGGGGAGAGCTCCAGGACTTCAGTCTTTGCTCTCTTCCAGCAAGTTCCCGGCGGACGCGCAGAACTAAGCCAGACACGTCAGCTAGCCCATACAGTTCTAGGAAAAAACGCCGATAACAGCGCATATGACGTCGCCGCTACTGCAGGGGTGCTCGACCTGACTACAGCAAAAGCTCCGGGCACAGGCGGTTGGAGGGTGGCCGTGTTTCAGGGGATCAGCAGCAGCTTGCCCTGGACGGAGCGGGACTCCAGCAACGCATGTGCCTTCCCTGCCTCAGCAAGCGGGAAGGTTCCGGCCAGGCGGATCGTCAGGGAATTGTCGAGGACGGCGTTGAAGAGCTCGCCGGCGCGCCAGTTGCGCTCCTCTTCGTCAAGCAGGTAATCGTCGATGGTCGGCCGCGTGACGTACAGGGAGCCGTGGTGGTTGAGCTGCTGCAGGTCGAAGGGTGGGACCTGTCCGGATGAGCCGCCGAAGAGCACGAGTGTGCCGCGCTTACGCAGCGCTTTCAGGGACTCGTTGAAGGTGTCCTTGCCGACGGAGTCATAGACGACGTCGGCGCCGCGGCCGTCTGTGAGTTCCCGGACCTGCCCGGCGAAACCTTCGTAGCCGACCAGGGCGACGTCGGCGCCGAGCGAACGCGCGGTCTCTGCCTTCTCCTCGGAGCCGATAAGGGCCACGACGGTAGCGCCTGCCTCTTGAGCAGCTGCACCGCAAGCCCGCCGACCCCGCCGGCGGCGGCAGTGATCACGGCGACGTCGCCCTCCTGCACCGGGTACGTCGAACGGACGAGGTAGTGGGCTGTCAGTCCCTGTCCGGGGATCGCTGCAGCGACCTCATCGGAGATCCCGTCCGGCACGCGCAGGGCCTTGTCTGCGTCGGCATAGGTGCGGGAGGCCTGGGTCGTGGTGATCCGGTCGCCCGGCGCGAAGTTTTTGACCGCGGAGCCGACGCCGGCGACCACGCCCATGCCCTCGGTGCCGGGGGTGAAGGGGTACTCGACGGGATAGACGCCCTCGCGCTGGTAGGTCTCCATGAAATTCACTCCCACCGCGCCCGTCTCAAGCAGCAGCTGGTGGGGGCCCGGTTCAAGGCGGGGGCGTTCCCCGAGGGACAGGATCTCCGGTCTTCTCGACCATGACGGATCGGACCATGGCGTGTACCTCCTGGGGTTTCGCAAAACGGGAACTCCCCACCTCCCGTGTGCCCAGTTCGGGCTTCCGCCAGGTGAGTGGGAAGTAGCAGGGATGGCTATCCGAGGACCTTGGCGATTTCCTCGGCGGTGGTGCGGAGTTGTTCGACGGTGCCAGCGAGGCGTCCGGACTTCATGCGCTGCTCCGGACCGGTTGCGTTGAGCACGCCGAGCAGGAGTCCGTCAGTGTCACGGACTCCGACGGCGACAGCGAACAGGCCTTCTTCGAGCTCGTTGTCGATCACGGCGTAACCGTTCTCGCGGATCTCGTGGAGCTGGCGCAGCAGTGCTTTGCTGTTGGTGATGGTCTGCGGCGTGAAGGACGCCAGGGTCGCGGGCAGGAGCTGGGAGACCTTCGCGTCATCGAGTTCAGCCAGGACTATCTTTCCCGTCGCGCTGGCGTGCAGTGGGTACTGGCGGTGGATGTAGAGGTTTGAAACCTGCAGGAGTCTCGAGGCCGAGGCCTCCGCGATGAGGTCGTATTCCGTCTGGCCTTTGGTGAGCGCGAAGCTGACGGTTTCGTTGATGTCCTGGGCGAGCCGGTCGAGGATCGGCTGAACCTTCGCGGCCACTCCTGCCGTGGGATCGGCCAGCCGCCCGAGGCGGGCCATCTCCCAGCCGAGCATGTAGTTGTTCTCGATCCTGTCGACGAACCCGACCTGTTCCATGCTCAACAGCAGGCGGAAGGCGGTGGGGCGTGTCATGCCAACGTTCTGGGCCAGTTCGGTGACGGTGATCCCGCGGGGATGGCGGCCCAGCTCGCGCAGCAGCGTCATGGCTTTGACGACGGACTTGTTGGTGAGGTCCGGCGCCTCGGCGCCCTCTGAGTCTAATTCGGTTCCCGGCATGATCACGTTTTCCTCTCGGGCCGGCATCGCCCTTTGGTTGCAGCAACACCACCTTATGCGGTGAACAGTCGCCCAAGCCC
This sequence comes from Arthrobacter sp. B0427-1-12, assembly GCF_059092905.1. Lineage (NCBI taxonomy): Bacteria > Bacillati > Actinomycetota > Actinomycetes > Micrococcales > Micrococcaceae > Arthrobacter > Arthrobacter sp. B0427-1-12. The sequence continues at coordinate 9,167 of NZ_JBNHIC010000049.1, forward strand.
GACGCCGGAGCGCTCCTTTGGTTGGAATTTGAGCGCCTGGAAGGTGGGACGGCACGATGGTCCCCCACCACCGTGCCGCCCCACCGGCCTTTGGACTACTTCCTGTTGCTCCCGCCGGAAGCGGCGCTGAGGACGAGCCCCTTGGTCTCCGGAGCCAGGAAGTGGGACACGACGCCACCGATGATGGAGACCGCTGCGGCGAACACCATGGTTGTCGCGACGCCCAGGCCTTCCATCGAGACCGGCAGGACGAATGTTCCTACAGCGGCGCCGATGCGCGACGCTGCGGTCGCGAAACCTACGCCGGCTCCGCGGATCTCGGTGGGAAACAACTCTCCCGGGTAGACGCCGGTTAGTGCGGTGGACACAGCGTTGAAGAAGGAGAAGATCAGGAAGCAGAGGATCACGACGGTGGGTGACGCGCCGGCGAACAGGCCCACGAGGAGCAGGGCCGCGGCTGAGATCCAGAAGGGCGGGATGGCCAACTTGCGGCGGCCGACGCGCTCGATGAGTACGACTGAGGTGATGGAGCCGAGGACCACGATGCCGTTGAGCGCCAACGCTCCGGTCAGGCCATCCTCAAGACCGAATTGTGTCAGTACGACCGGGGCGAAGGTGGCGATCGCGAAGTATGGTGTGACGTTGCAAATCCAGAAAACGCAGACGAACGTGGTCGTCTTGATGTGCTCCGGAGAGAAAAGGCGGCGGAAGCTGGACTTGCGGACCTTTTCTTCCGTGAGGTCACGCTGCTCTTCCTCGGTCAGGAACTTGGCGGCTATCGCTTCGGCCTCCTGCACACGCCCCTTACTCATAAGCCAGCGCGGTGATTCGGGGGTCCCGATGCGCATCAGGAAGACGATAACGGTCGGAATGGTGCTCAGGCCAAGGACCAGCTGCCAGTCAATGGCGATGGAATTGACCAGCACGTAGCCGAGGGCATACGAGATCAGGTACCCGACGTACCAGGCGACTTCCTGGATGGCGAGAAGCTTGCCGCGCAGCTTGGCCGGCGCGAATTCGGCGAGCAGGGGCCAGCCGATGGCGTAGTCGGCACCGATGGCCATGCCCATGGCGAGTCGAACGAGGAACAACGACCACGCATCACCGACAAAGAACTGGGCGATTGAGCCAATTAGGAACACCGCGAGGGTGAAGATGAACATCGGCTTTCGGCCGACCTTGTCAGCCAGGTATCCACCAAGCGGTCCGCCGAAGAAGATGCCGATCAGGGCGGAGGCGCCAATGAGTCCCTGCCAGGCGGCCGACAGTTGCAGGTCATCCGCAATGGAGGGCATGACCACGCCGATGCCTCCGAGGATGAATCCGTCGATAAACATGCCTCCGGCGATAACCAAGCTGAGCTTGCCGAGGAAGCGACGCTGCTTCAACTCGACCGGAGACAGCCCGGGCCGGCTGCCGGGAGGCGATTGCGTGCTCGTAGAAGTCACAGTGGATTCCTTGTCTGTTCTGGGGCGCGAGGGCCTTCATCGAACGGCAGCCTCAGATGCTGCATTGGAGGGTCTCACGATGTTCAGGATTTGAACGCTGCGTTCGAAGATATGGCAAACATCACAGCGAGTCAAGATTTTGAAATCCACAAAAAACCCGTTGACAGTGACCAGCGCAACAACTAAATTGAACGTCACGTTCATAAATTGAACGTCCCAGTTCTCCCATTTCAACGGTGCAAGGAAGTCTCGTTGCTATGAAAAACCAACCCCTGAGCCTTTTCGCCTTCGACGTCAATGCCCCTGCCCATCTGACCGCCGGCTCGTGGCGCGACGAGGCGGACCAGGGCCACCGCTACAAGGACCTGGCCTACTGGAAGGACGTCGCCCGAATGCTCGAAGGTGCCGGCTTCGACGGCATCTTCTTCGCCGACACTGTCGGTTACCACGACGTCTACGAGGGCCGCCCAGACGCGGCGCTGCGCGATGCTGCGCAGTTCCCCGTCAACGACCCGATGCTGCTGATCAGCGGGATGGCGGCCGTGACCGAACGGCTCTCCTTCGGCATCACGTGCTCCGTGTCCTATGAGCAGCCGTACCTGCTGGCCCGGCGTTTCAGCACCCTGGACCACCTGACCGGCGGACGCGTGGGATGGAACATCGTCACCTCGTACTCCGAGTCCGCGGCGAAGAACCTGGGGATGGGGCAGCAGCTCGAGCACGACGAGCGGTACGAGCTGGCCGAGGAATACATGGAAGTCGTCTACAAGCTGTGGGAGCGCTCATGGGAGCCCGAGGCCGTGGTGCGTGACAAGGAGGGTGCGACTTTTGTCGATCCGGCCCGCGTCCACCCCATCGGGCACGCAGGCAAGTACTTCTCCGTCCCGGGCATGCACCTCTGCGAGCCCTCCCCGCAGCGGACCCCCGTACTGTTCCAGGCCGGCGCCTCCCCCCGCGGAATGTCCTTCGCCGGACGCCACGCTGAGGTGGTCTTCATCAACACGGTCTCGGTGGAACAGGCCCGCCGAAGCGTCGAGAAGATCCGGCAGGCCGCTGTCGAGAACGGTCGGGATCCGCACGACATCAAGGTCGTGGTCCTGCTGACGGTCATCACCGCGCCGACCGACGATGAGGCACAGGCCCTGCACCAGCAGGCTCTCGAAAACGTCAGCATCGAAGGCGCACTGGCCCGCTTCGCCGGCTGGACCGGCGTCGATCTGTCCACTACCGATCTGGACGCGCCGCTGCAGCACGTCAAGACGCGCGGCGTGCAGTCGATCGTGGACATGTTCTCCAAGGCCGATCCGGACCGTGTGTGGACGCCGCGCGCCGTGGCCGAGTTCCTTGGGATCGGCGGCACGGGCAGCACCATCGTCGGCTCACCGGTAACGGTCGCTGCCGAAATCAAGTGCTGGCGTGATGAGGCGGACGTGGACGGCATTAACCTCAGCTACACCACTAAGCCGGACGGCTGGAAGCGCTTCATCGAACACGCCCTGCCCGAACTGCGCCGCCAGGGTCTCGTCGCCGAGGCTCCTCAGGATTCCGACGGGCAGCAGCTGACCCTCCGCGAAAAGCTTTACGGCCCCGGGAACCAGTACACGCTGCCCGGACACGCGGCCACCGAATACCGCACCCCAACCGCCGTCACCCTCGCGTCGTAGCGCGATCCAGGCAAAACAAGAAACACACGAGGCAGGAGAAACTCATATGACTGAAACGACCGATGTCGTTGTCGTCGGCGCCGGATTCGCCGGGCTGATCACGGCCCGCGAACTCACCCGCAAGGGCCTGAACGTCGTCGTCCTCGAAGCCCGCGACCGGATCGGTGGCCGCACGTGGACAGATCACCGGCTCGGCCACGACCTGGAGATCGGCGGCACTTGGCTGCACTGGACCCAACCGCACTCCTGGGCCGAGGTCACCCGCTACGGCCTTGTAGTGACCCGCGGGCCCCGCTCCGAGGAGACCTTCTGGCTGGCCGGCGACGAGGTGCGCCGAGGCACGCTGGAGGACTTCATGGAGCTCATCAACCCGGGCATGACCCGTCTGCTGGAAGACACGATGAAGTGGATCCCGCGCCCGGACATGCCGCTGAAGGTGAGCGGGATCGAGGAGGTCGACCAGTTCAACCTGCAGGAGATGCTCGACGAGCTGGACCTCTCGGTGGACGAGCGCAATGCCAACGAAGCGGCCTGGGTGGGGCACTTCAACGCCCCGCTTAACAAATGCGCCTACACCAACGCCCTGCGTTGGACTGCGGCGACCGCCGGCTCGTGGCACCTGATGCACGAGGCCTCGGCGATTTTCCGCCTCGCCGGCGGCACCCGCAGCCTGATCGACGCCATCGCCGCGGACTCGGGCGCCGACATCCGGCTCGGCTCCCCGGTCCGCTCGATCGAGCATGGTGCAGAATCCGCCGAGGTCACCTACGGCGATGGCCGCACGATCTCGGCCTCCCGGGTCGTCGTCACGCTCCCGCAGAATACCCTGCACCAGCTCGACGTGACCCCCGCCCTGCCGGAGGGCAAGATCCGCCCGAGCACCGAGAAGACCGCTTCGCAGGGAGTCAAAGCCTGGATCCGGGTCCGCGGCCCCATCAAGCCGTTCTTCGCCTACTCCTCCCAGCACCACCCGCTCTCGGTCGTGCGCACGGAATTCATCAGCGACACCGACGCCGTGCTCGTTGCGTTCGGCGCCGACGCCAAGCGCCTCGACGTCAACGACATCGAGGCCATCAGCAGCGCGCTGAAGGTGTGGCGTGATGACCTCGAGGTCCTGGAGACCACCGGCCACGACTGGATGGCCGACGAGTACTCGCAGGAGACTTGGCTGATCCAGCAGCCGCGCCAGTTGACCAGGTACCTCAAGGCCCAGCAGCAGAACACCGGCGTGCTGTACTTCGCCAGCGGCGACTACGCCAACATCTGGGCCGGCTTCATCGACGGCGCCATCGAAAGCGGCTTGCGCGCGGCGCGGGACGTTCATGCCAGCATCACCACCACCGCTACCGCCCAACTCACCCCGGCAACCTAAGGAAGAGTCATGAGCCTCGCGACCCTCACCCCGACAGTCCAGCCCGACCACTACCGCTCCGTCATGCGTCATTTCCCCACCGGCGTCGCAGCGCTCTGCGCAACCGACCCGGAGACCGGCAAGCCCTGCGGCCTGATCGTGGGCACCTTCCAGGCCCTGTCCCTGGAACCGGCGCTGGTGACGTTCAGTGTCGCCCGCACGTCCACGAGCTGGCCGAAGATCAGCCGCTCCGGCGTGTTCAGCGTCAACCTGCTCGCCGACGGCCAGCAGCACATTTGCAAGGCGCTCTCCAGCAAGGCCGACGACAAGTTCGCCTCGATCGAGTGGGATCAGTCCACCTACGGCAACCCGCACATCGCCGGCTCCCTCGGCTGGATCGACTGCTCGATCCACCAGGAGCTCGACGGCGGGGACCACGTGCTGATCGTTGCCAAGGTCCTGGAGATGACCGCCGCCGATGGTGAGCCCCTCGTCTTCCACGGCGGACGGCTCGGCGGCTTCCGCGAAAGCAACGCGGCCTGAGCCTGACGCACCCACCGGTACTGCTTGGAACGCCACTGCGGCAGCCCAAGCAGCACCGGATTCCTGCTGCGAGACCACCGCCGACTGACAGGACCCGATGTACAGAGCGGCCAACCGCAGAGCTTCGGAATCCCCGCCCTTCAACGCTCAAGGAGCCAACCCATGACCATCACCACCGCCTCCACCGCTATGACTCCCAGGGAGCTGGAGGACATCCTCGCCACAGCGCACGCAGCTGCCGGCCCCTGGGGCGCCCTGCGCCCTGCCGACAGGGCGGACGTGCTCGACTCAGTGGCCGCCGCTCTGGACGATGCGGCTGATGAGCTGATCCCCCTTGCCGCCGAGGAGACGCACCTGGCCCAGGGAAGGCTGTCCGGCGAACTCAAGCGCACCACCTTCCAGCTGCGCCTCTTCGGGCAGGTCCTCCGCGACGGCACCTACCTGGATGCGCGGATCGACCACGCCGACCACGAATGGCCCATGGGTGCTCCCCGCCCGGATCTGCGCCGCAGCTACCGCCCCATCGGCCCGGTCGTCGTGTTCGCCGCGAGCAACTTTCCCTTCGCCTTTTCCGTGGCAGGAGGCGACACCGCCTCCGCTCTGGCTGCGGGCAACCCCGTGATCCTCAAGGTGCACTCCGGCCATCCGAAGCTCTCCGCCCGAACCGGCGAGATCGTGGCGTCGGCCCTGCAGGCCGCCGGCGCCCCGCAAGGCGTGTTCGCCCTGATCCACGGCACCGAGGCCGGGAGCACGGCGCTCCGAGACCCCAGGATCAAGGCCGGCAGCTTCACCGGCTCCATCCCGGGTGGACGGGCGCTCATGGATCTCGCGGTCTCCCGCCCCGAACCTATCCCGTTCTACGGAGAGCTCGGCAGCAACAACCCCGTGTTCGTCAGCCCAAGCGCTGCGAAGGCCCGGGGCAAGACGATCACCGAGGAGTTCATCGCCTCGTTCACCCTCGGTGCCGGCCAATTCTGCACCAAGCCCGGAACGATCTTCGTCCCCGCTGGCTCCGGGATGGTCGAGTACCTGCGTTCGGCTGCCCTTCCCGAGGGCGCGAAGCTGCTCAATGAGCGAATCCAGTCCGGATACATCGATTCCCTCCAGCAGCTCCTGTCGCACGAACACATCACCGTCCTCGCCCAGGGCTCGGACCCTCTGGCCGCTCCGCCGTCGCCCACGCTCCTGCTGACCCGCGCCGAGCACGTCCTCACCGCCCCGCAGGAACTAGAGGCAGAATGCTTCGGCCCCACCGCCGTCGTAGTTGAGTACGACGACGAGTCCCAGCTCGTGCCTCTAGCCAAGACTTTCGAGGGTCAACTGGCCGCCACCATCCAGGCTGAGGACGACTGTCCGGTGGCCGAGCTCGTGGAGGTCCTGGCCGGCAAAGCCGGGCGCGTGCTGTGGAACCAGTGGTCCACCGGCGTCTCCGTCACTTACGCCCAGCAGCACGGCGGCCCCTACCCCGCCACCACCGCCCCGGGCACCACGTCGGTCGGCACGGCCGCGATCGAGCGGTTCCTGCGCCCCGTTGCCTATCAGGGCTTCCCGCAGCACCTCCTGCCCGAGGAACTCCGGGACAACAACCCCCTCGGCGTCCCCCAAATGATCAACGGCCGCCGCTGATAATTGGCAGGCAAACCAATAGGTGGGCGGGCGCAGCGGCAACGGCCGACACGCCCGCCCATTCACCTGCACCGGCTTTCATCACTCGTTCGCTTGTCAAGGTAGTTTGGATCCATTCCTGCCATCGGAGAAACCGTCAAGCACGGCGACCAGCGCGGAGGGGCACTACGGTTTCCACCGGCGTGGGCGATTCAGCGTGGCTCCAGATTCTTCCGCTTGCCGATAACAGCGCATATGACACCGGATATCCCTTTAGCGAAGGACCGTCAGGTACCGGCAGCTTAGTTGTTCAGCCATGACCTGGTTTGGGCCTGACGATGAAGGCCCGCAAGGAATTCCAAAGCTGTGGTTTCGATACTTTCCGGCATGGGAAATCTCAGCCTCAGCAACCCGCGCATTGGTGACCTGTCCGACCTGCAACCCGGTGACCGCATCGAGGCCCGGCACAACGGCGTCACCCACTACTTCGGGCAGGTCGACCACACCGTCCCCGGGTACGGAATCGTGTGGATCATCGAGGGCGTGGGCGGCCGGCCCAAGCTGCTGTACCAGGACGAATACGACCTGCATCACACCCGCTGACCGGCCCGGCAGGTACTGCCCACGCGGCCGCCCGCCCCGGCAGGGTCGGGGACCTGTTCAGTGGCCCTGCAGCCCGGCGGCGGCTGCCTGCCCCTGGCGCAGGGGCGGAATGGCCAGTGTCAGGCGGGTGTCCTGCTGCGGGTCGGTGGCCTCGATCGAGAATTCGGTGGCCTCGGCCGGTGCGAGATAGCTGATCCAGACCGGTTCACTGGTGCCCGGCGGGATCAGGCCCGCGCCGCGGCTGGCGTCACGCGGGGTGACCGTGGGTCCGTTCGCGCCGACCTTCAGCCGCAGCTGGCCGGGTGAGAACAGCCTGGGCGCCCTGCCGGTGTTGGTAACTTCCGCTTCGATGAGGATCACATCGGCCCAGGTCTCGTTCACAGGGCCCCCGGACGGGGCACCGTGGCCGCTTCCGTGGCCGGCTGAAGAGCCGGCTAGGGATCCGGTGCCTGCGACGTTGGCCATTCGGCTGAAGTCCGCTGCCCCGGGGGTTCTGCTGAACACGGGGGACCCGGCAGAGGTGAACCGCGGGGAGCGTCCGGCGCGGATGATCCGCACCACCCCGAAGGAGGCCGCGGCGGACCGGGCTGCGGTGCGTGCTCCAGTGGAGGCGATGGCGTAGGCGGTCGCGGCCGCAGCGGCAGCGGTTCCGGCGGCAACGGTGAAGGTGCGGCGCGTGATCCCAGGAGCGGTGATCACAGGGGCGTCCGGCCTCCATGAGATCAGGGGAGCTGCTCCCGGTGATGCGCCGGGGTTATAGACTAATACCGAGCTGGGCTCCGGAAAGATGCGTCGAGGTGATCTTCAGTGCCCTGATCGTCGGCCCGAGCCGCTTCTCGCCACGGGACCGGCGGGCTTCAAGATCGGCGCGGTCCAAGTTGACCAGGGCGAATTCCGAGGCCACGAACAGACCGGTACCGACGGTGAGGACCAAGCCGATACCGATCATGATCCATTCATACATTCGGGCGCCCCTCTCCCGTGATGGCCGGAATACCGGTCAGGACATAGAGGGGCAAGGGCATGTGTGAGGGAGGGTCATCCATAGTTCGTGAAATTATATCTGCACGCCCTCGAAGCAACCTGCATGCCGCCTGCACGTAGCATCCGGGCCACGCAGGGGTGTACGAGCCGCATTTCAGATCTTCCCCTTCCCTGCGCTATCTTTCCTGCATGTACCTGCGTTCGCTCCGCCCATGAGCTCCTCCGCTGCCCGGGCCGACATCATCCTGGAAGTGCTCGGCTCCGGGCTCCTCATCCTGGGACTGGCCTTTCTCTGCGCCGCCCTCGCCGCCCACTGCATCAACGGATTCTGGCTCCAGGCCCGGGCGGTGGTGTACGCGGCCGAGAACCGGACAGGCCTGCGCTGGCACAGCCCGCGGGACGGAACCCGCGAAGCGGTCCTGCCCGAAAACCCGAGGATCATGATGGCCCCGGGAACCGAACTGACCATCTACTACCGCCCCGGCAAACCCGCCAACGTTTTGCTGAGCCCGCCGCACCGCCCACGCATCCCGGCCACAGCCGGTACGCTGATGACCCTCACCGGCACCGCAGCCTCACTGATGCCGCTGATCCTCCACCCCTGAATCCCGCCGCGGCCCGCCCCATCAGCCGGAACACCGATAACAGCGCATACGTAAAACTCGATCAGGTGCCATCGGAGAATCTGGAGCCGCGGGGAGACAGAGCCGACCTGCTGATACGGATTACTTATGCCACGGTTAATGCTATGCAGAATTGGCGGGTTACCTTATCTAACCAACGAGGAGGGCCGGAGGCTGATGGCGACGGGGTAGACGGCAGAGGCCGCGGCGGGCTGCTGAGGGTCTTCAGTCCGAGTGCGCAGTGGGTTCGGACATCGAATCCGGCAGGAACGAGCAACAAACGGCAGCGCACTCATACTGCCATCCATAAGTATGAGTGCACCGCTGCGGCGCCGGGTGTTAACTGAACTCATGGAACCCGGCCGTGAGATCCCGGCGGCGGTCTTCGAGACGGTGGCCCGCGGCGGTGCCGTCCGGCTGCGCCAGGGCGATACTTTCTGCGCTGTGGTGGATGCCGGCCGGCTGAGGCGTTTCCTGGCCGAGCATCTGCCGGCCAACGTGCAGTGGATACGCGAGGGGAACATTGAAACCGCGTTCATACCCGTGCTCAATGTAGCCGCCGAAGGCACCTTCTACGAAATGCGCGAACAACTGATCGCGGGTCTGCGTGAATACGCTAAGGACTGGGTGGATGGCCTCCGTCGGGCCCCCAACCACACCGGTAACTGGCCGTGGGTCCAGCTCATCCAACTGTCGACCGACGCGCAGCTGTGGCATTGGCTGAATGCTTCGGCCGGACCGGCGTCAGGGGACAAGGAGACTTTTTGAATCCAGCCTGATTCAAATGCCGGTTAGGGCGGGATGACCATACACCTGCGCGGGTCATCCGCTGGGCCCGGCGCGTGGCACCGGCGTCGCCCTCCGTGGCGGAAATGATCGTCCCCTTCATGAGGATGTGCCAGGACCGGGTGAAATCATCCACGTCCGTCAGGCTCGCCTCCCCGGCCAGCAGACCGACCTGGTCGTGGATCTTGGCCAGGTACCCGATGCTGGCCTGCCCCAGCGGATCCCGGGCACCCATTCCAGCAGCACATTAATGAAGGAACAGGCATTGAAATCCTCGGCCAGGATCTATCTCTGCAGTCATACTGTTAGCGGTCCGGTGTCGCCGCAGGCCCGTTGATGCTGCATGGGAAAACTGCCGCTGTCCGGACAGATCCGACACCTGGGATGTGGTTTCGCAGTAGTCCCGAACGGTACGGCCGGGGCCGGACCGATAGTGCGGGTTTTTTCCGGGGATTTCCTTGACGGCATGAGCCTGCAGAACATGAAATAAGTGAACAAGCACCGCAGGTTAGGCAGTCAGCCGCAGCGGTCCCGCAGCCGGTTCCGAAAAACGGATCGCCGCTGCGTGCAGTTCAAAGAGAGCCACCCGTGAGAAAGCGCCCGCGCACCCCTGAATCTTCCGATACCCGGAGCACACCGCCGCAGCAGCCGCCGGTCGTCAGTGGTTGGAACACCGATGCTGCGGCGGGGCCGCTGGGCGCCGGCGCGGTGACGGTGGTGGAAGGATCCTCCTTCTGCATTTCCTCGGCCGGCGGTGACATGTTTCCCTGCCTGACGCAGGGCGTCTTTTACCAGGACACGCGGATCCTGTCCGGCTGGGCTCTGACCGTCAACGGTCTTCCGCTCGAGCCCCTGTTTCCCCGTGTTCTGGAGCCGTACCATGCGCTCTTCATCGGACGGGCCCGGCGCGCGGACGGGCGCGCCGACTCTCCGCTGGTGGTTGAGCGTGACCGGCTGGTCGGGGCCGGCCTGCGCGAGGACCTGACGGTCCACAATTATTCGGCCCAGCCGGCCGAGTGCGTCCTGGAGCTGCGGGTGGACGCGGATTTTGCGGACCTCTTCGAGGTAAAAAGCGGTCGGTCGGTTCCCGCGGCGCAGCTGATACGGCAGGTCCAGGGCGATGAACTGCTGCTTGAAGCCGTCCGCGACGGCCGCCGCCGGGGCATCCTCGTACACGGCCGGGGCGCCGAGGTAAACGAGGACCTGCTCCACTTCGAGGCACTCATTCCGGCACGCGGGAAATGGTTCACGAGCATCATCGTCACTCCGCTGGTGGAACGGGACCGGCCCGCCGACCCGTTTGTCGCCACGAACTCCGTAGCAGAGTTGGAGGCGGCACGCCGCTACCGGGCCTGGGGAAAATCCGCGCCGCAGCTGGACGTGGCAAATGAGGACATCGAGCTGGTGCTGCGGCGCAGCCATGAGGACCTCGGGTCGCTGCGGATCTTCGACCCCGACCATCCGGGCCGCGCGGTGGTCGCCGCCGGCGCCCCCTGGTTCATGGCCCTTTTCGGCCGGGACTCACTGCTGTCCGCCTACATGGCGCTGCCGGTGGATCCTTCGCTGGCCCGCGGCACGCTGCAGACGCTTGCCGAACTGCAGGGCACCCGGGTTAATCCGGACACCGAGGAGGAACCCGGACGGATCCTCCACGAGGTGCGCCTGGGTGTGAGTGCCGGGGCGGTCCTTGGCGACGGCACGGCGTACTACGGAACGGTGGACGCGACTCCCCTGTTCGTCACCCTGCTGGCCGAGCTGAACCGCTGGGGAATGGAGGAGGATGTCCTGCAGTCACTGCTTCCGCACGCGGATCGGGCCCTGGGGTGGATCCGGAACTACGGGGACCGGGACGGCATCAATTTCGCCGACGGCCGGCTGGCCGAGCCGCCGATCGCTCTGTGCGAGGTGCAGGGCTACGTCTACAGCGCCTATCTTGGCCGCGGCCTGCTGGCCGCCGCGGCCGGTGATCAGGACCAGGCTGCTGAATGGGGCCATCGCGCCGCAAAGCTGAAGGAGGAATTCAACCAGCGCTTCTGGCTGCCGGACAAGGGATACTACGCCCTGGCCCTGGACGGCCGTAAGCGCCCGGTAGATGCCTGTGCCTCGAACATGGGGCACTGCCTCTGGACCGGAATTGTCGATGATGACAAGGCTGCTCCGGTCGCGGCCCGGCTGATGTCCCCGGAAATGTTCACGGGCTGGGGAATCCGGACCCTGGCATCGGACATGGGCGCCTACAACCCGGTCAGCTACCACAACGGCTCCGTCTGGCCCCACGACAGCACCCTGGCAGCCACCGGGCTGATGCGCTACGGCTTCGTCGAGGAGGCCCGGAGGGTGGCCGGCGGCCTCTTCGACGCAGCCATCCACTTCGGAGGACGGCTGCCCGAACTGTTCTGCGGCTTCGGCAGGAACGAGCATAACGTGCCGGTGCCCTACCCCACCTCCTGCACGCCCCAGGCCTGGGCCGCAGCCTCCCCGGTCCAGCTCATGCGCATGCTCCTGCGACTGGATCCCTATCTCCCCGCGGACGAGCTGTGGCTGGACCCCGTCATTCCGGCAAACTTCGGCTCGTTCCGGGCCGAGAACCTGCTGCTCGGAAACTCCCGGATTTCCCTGACCATCACAGGAGAGAACCTCACCGTGGAAGGCCTGGCTTCCGATGTACGACTGCATCACGGGGCACGCTCACCGCTGGCGGAGCTGCAGGCAGTCAACGGCCCGGGACCCGAACAGCGCCGAAGCTAAGCCTCATATCGCCAAACAGTTTCCAGTCCACTCGTCCCGGTCGCACCTGCGCACTTCGCGACACCCAGCCGGTCGGCAGGTACTTGGCTGATCTTCGCCGTGCCATACCCTGCCGTACGGCATGGAAATGAGCGTCCCGCGGACTCGGCCTGGCCGGTCGTCGTGCCCGCGGCGATCGAGCTCAGCGAGGGAGTGATCAGCCGGAAGCCCGTGGCTTTCGTCGCGCAGGGCTTCGAGATGTGCAGTTCCCTCGGCGATGGTGGCGGATCCTTCCGCCGATTACGTTCGCGGCGGCCGCCGGACTCGTGGCCGGCTTTTGGATCCCCTACCTGGGGATCGTGACCTGTGTGGCGCTCGTCGCCTGCTTCCTCGTGGCGATCGGTGTGTACACCCCCGCCCGCGACTTCAGGCGCAATCTGTTCGTGAACGCGACCGGAACACTCAGGGCCGGTGTGTTTGAACTGCGGCACCCAGCGACAACCGCCGGTACCGCGGCCGGCCCCGCGATGTGGTCGGCCGGGTCTCCTGCTTCCAGCCATTCCCTGGCGCTGACCGGTCCGGCAAAGCTGTTGCACTCCTGACCGGAAAGCCTGTGCTCTCGCACCGTAAACGCCGATGGCAGCGTCTGCGTTGATCCAACAGTTTCCGCAGAGACGTAGCACGGGACGGCCGTGTGATCGAAACGTTAGCAGGACACGTACCCGGCACCCGGGCTACGGGCGCGGTACTGTGCAGACTGGTAGGCGTGTGCCGGTTCCATCCGGCACCCAAGCCAGGCTTTGCTTCATGAGGGGGAACGATGCCAAGCATCAAACGCACGACGGCCATCGCCGCCGTCGGTCTTATTGCTGCCGGGGCCACGGCCGGAGGCGTGTACATCGCCGGCCAGGCGGTCGCCGACCAGAGCACCATCCGCTGCTTTCCCGCTCCTGAGCTTGAGGCCGATGACGCCCTCAGCCTGGCGCACCCGCGCAACAGTCCGCCGGCCGAAGCGATCGAGCACTGCGCGGACCAGTGGCGGAACGGCACACTGACACGGCACGGTATCAATCCGGAGGCCCTGGATCCGGACAGCGGTTTCGACCCGGAGGATACGACCATCACGTTCACCGTGCCGGAACTGAGCGCCTGCCTCTACGAGGACGAGGTCGGGGTCTTCCCCGGCAGCTCCCAAGTCTGCCAGCGGCTGGGCCTGAAGCTTCTGGAGGAATAGCCCCTGCCGGAGGATTACCGCCGGAGGATTACGGGAGGCCCGCCTCCGCGTGCCGCTTGAGCCTGCGTGCCCGGGTCGGGGTGACAGAAAAGTCTGCACGGGTGGCCGGGTCAGGCGTAGCGTGGGGAACATAGTTTTTCGCAGGGAGCCTTGGTGGAACGCATCGATGTCGGCGTGATCCGTCTGCGGATTCTGGGCGACCGGGTCCCGGAAACCGCCGCGGCCCTCGCCTATTGGGAAAATCATCTGGACCCTGCGGGGGAACTGGTCTTCCCCCACAGTTTCAAGGGTACTCCGGTCGACCGGCACGGCCCGGTACGGACCGCCCGGTACGTGGCCCAGTTCGTCTCAGCCGAAGTGACCGGGCTCAGATGCCCAAAGTGCGGCGGTATCCTGCCCCCGGTACCGGTTACATCCCGCGCCCAGGCGCGCCGGGTGTGGCAGGACCGGCACAACCCCGACACCGGGACTGGTTGCCCGACCTGCATTCAACGGATCCGGACCTGGATCAAAGCCGCCGATCACGGCCTGCCGGCGGGCATCAGCCCGCAGACGGTTCTTGCCGCCGAGGCCCTGCGGCAGACCGGCGCCTGGGGCGAGCATATTGGCGGACAGGCCCTCATCGAGGCGCTGCCGTGCTCTGACGTGCAGC
>NZ_JBNHIC010000050.1:0-23039 GCF_059092905.1 Arthrobacter sp. B0427-1-12
CATCGGCCGCCAACACCGGTCCACCACGCCGCCAGGCGGAGGATTTCAAATGAGGCAACGTATACCGCTACGCGGAGGTTTTCTATGAGTCAACGCGCCGCATAGTTATTGGGGGAGGGGTTCTGTACGCTGGAGAAATGACATCTGGATCAGTTGTGCGCAAGGCAGTCATCCCCGCAGCCGGACTGGGCACACGTTTCCTTCCGGCCACCAAGGCAATGCCGAAGGAGATGCTGCCGGTGGTGGATAAGCCCGCCATCCAGTACGTCGTGGAGGAGGCCGTCAAGGCCGGAATGACGGACCTGCTGGTCATCACCGGCCGGAACAAGCGTTCCCTGGAGGACCACTTCGACCGGGTACCTTCCATGGAAAAGACGCTCGAGGACAAAGGCGATGTCGAGCGTCTGGCAGCGGTCCGCGAAACCTCCGACATCGCGGACATCCACTATCTGCGGCAGGGGGATCCAAAGGGGCTCGGCCATGCAGTGCTGCGCGGCAAGCTCCATGTCGGGGACGAACCCTTCGCGGTCCTGCTGGGCGACGACCTGATTGACGAGCGGGATGAACTGCTGACGACGATGATGGAGGTCCAGGCGAAGACAGGGGGCTCGGTCGTTGCCCTCCTGGAAGTGGACCCATCCCAGATCAGCGCGTATGGGTGCGCAGACATCGCCCCCGTGGACGGCGAGAACTACGTCCGGATCAACAAGCTCGTGGAAAAGCCCGCCGCTGACGAAGCACCGTCGAACCTGGCGATCATCGGGCGCTATGTCCTGCACCCGGCGGTGTTCGACGTCCTGGAGCAGACCGGCCCCGGACGCGGCGGGGAGATCCAGTTGACCGACGCGCTGCAGACACTGGCCGCCAGGGACGGTGCGGGTGGCGGCGTGTACGGCGTCGTTTTCCGCGGGCGGCGCTACGACACCGGCGACAAGCTCAGCTACCTCAAGGCGGTGGTGACCTTGGCCGCGGAGCGTGAGGACCTGGGGCCGGATCTGCGCATGTGGCTGAAGGAATTCACCGACGGCCTGCGCGGCTAGCCCGCCCGGACCATGTTTGGATCGGCCTTCTGGCCGGTAACCCTCGAATGCGGTGACCTCTTCCTGAGGCCCATCCGTCTCCGGGACCGGCGCGAATGGGGTGAGGTACGCCGTCGTAATGCCCAGTGGCTTGCGCCCTGGGAGGCGTCGAACCCTCAGCCTGGCGGCTACCTGCCCACCTTCGGTGAAATGGTGCGCTCCCTGAACCAGCAGGCGCGCGCCGGGACGGCGCTGCCATTTGTCATCACCGAACTGCAGCCGGGTGTGTCCGACAAGCCCGCGCTGGCTGGACAGTTGACGGTTTCCAGCATCCTCTGGGGCTCCGCCATGATGGCGACCTTGGGCTACTGGGTGGATCAGCAGCGCGCCGGACGCGGGATCGCCCCGACTGCGGTCGCCCTGGCCACCGACTACTGCCTGCGCACGATGGGTCTGCACCGGATGGAGATCAATATCCGGCCGGAAAACAGGCCGAGCCTTCGGGTGGTGGAAAAACTCGGCTTCCGGGATGAAGGGCTCCGGCCGCGCTACCTGCATATCGCCGGTCAATGGGCGGATCACCGAAGCTTCGCCCTCACGTCAGAGGAGCTGCCGCCGGAAGGTCTGCTGGCCCGCTGGCTGCAGGAAGGCGACCAGTCGACAACGCGATAAAGCGCTTTACTACCAGCACCTTGGAACTTCCTTGTGACACGCCGGGACCAATGCCGCGGAAGGCATGCAATTTCTCATAGTTTGGAAGTCGTGGACCTTTCCCTGGATACCTCCCTCATTTTTGCGGCCATCGTCGGGTTGTGGCTCGTGTGGGTCGGCCCCTATGTTCTGCGGCGGCGGAACGCCATGGCGCTGGCCGAAGCTGTTGTGCTTCCCGGCCCGTCCGTAGCTGCCGCGGCTGTGCCGTCGCCGGTTGAAGACAAGCGTTCCGGGACGCAGCTCATGGAAAGCCCGACGCCGGGCGGTGGCACCGCGGGTCCCGTGCGGACCCCGGGGAGCAGCCGGCCGACTTCCGCCAATTCTGGCCGTCCTGCGCAGGTTGTCCGGTCCGCGCAGCCGGTCCGCCCGGCCCAGCCGGCTTTCCGGGTCTACTATGGACGCACCGCCTTGGCGCTGACCGCGGCGGCGGCCCTGGCCGGAACCGTTGTGACGGTCCTGCTGGCCTTGTTCGGAGCTGTGGCGGGTACGGTGCCGCTGTGGTTCCTGCTGGTGGCGGTTGCCGCCGTCGCGTCGCTGCGCGTGCTGGCCATCCGGAACCGCAGGAAGCGTGCCCAGGAGCGGGTCGAGGCAGCCTTCCAGGAGGCGATGAATCCTTCCTTTCGCGACCGGCCGCTGGACGGACAGCCCCGGGAAGAACAGCAGCCCCGGCAGCTAGCCGTTCAGTCTGCAGTGCCTCAAGCGGAGCGCCCTACGGAGCGCACCTCGGCGGGTCCCATTGAGCGGCCCGCCCCGGTCCGCGATTCCAAGCCGTTCGAAGCCGAACAGGGCCGGCAGGCCGCCAAGCCGCTGACCGCCGGCGAACTCCGCAGCGCGGCCCTGGAGGTCGCCGCGAAGGCCGGCGACGCGCCGGTTCCCGTCCAGCCGTCCACCTGGGAACCCAAGGAACTGCCGAAGCCCTGGTACGTCGAGGCCGCCAAGGCGGAGCGCCCTTCTCCCCAACCGCTGGCCCTGCCTGAGGATCCGAAGCCGACGGCGCGGACCTCGATCAAGCAGGCGGAGGCAGCGCCGAAGGCGCACCCGGACCTGCCTGCCATCCGGGATACCCAGCCGACGACCGGCCGTATCAATCTCGATGCCGTCCTGAAGCGCCGCCGCGCCTAGCCGCCGGCACCGGAACAGGGCGCATAACGGGGTCCGCACCGCAGGGTGCGGACCCTTTTCCATGTCCGGCGTTGGGTTCATGTCATGACTTCGGTCCTGGTGGCAGGCGGAACCGGCAACACCGGCCGGAGGGAAACAGGGGAACTGTTACCTTCGCCGATTGGCTAGAAGGGTGTGGTAGGCGCTAACCTAGGGGAACGGGTTTTCCCAAGGGGCTATGGCGCAGTTGGTAGCGCGTCTCGTTCGCAATGAGAAGGTCAGGGGTTCGAATCCCCTTAGCTCCACCACGATTCCCTTTCTGACTAGGGGTTACTCTCGCTGAGGCGAAGGTCAGCCGGGCGTTTCCGGAGGCCAAGCGAATACATTCCGAGTACTTTCGGCATCGCGTTTCGGTGTTTCGGAGACGGCAGTACACCCATCCAGCGTAGGTCCGGTGCCCCCTTTTCGGCAGTGGGCTGCGAAGGTCCCTATGGATCTGCCCTGGTATGGCGAGGTCGGCGGGGGCTGTGCGGATTTCTGCTCGATTGTCATGTGACGCTGTACCCCGAACCATCGGCTCACGGGCCCAAGTTCCGGACCTGATTCAGCCGCCCCGGTCGCTGCGCTGGTCCGTCTCGTGACCCATTTGGTCTGGACCTACGGGCCGCCCGCCGCGCCTAGGTGACAGCATCCGGCTCATGCGCCCGTCGTTGACCCGGT
This sequence comes from Arthrobacter sp. B0427-1-12, assembly GCF_059092905.1. Lineage (NCBI taxonomy): Bacteria > Bacillati > Actinomycetota > Actinomycetes > Micrococcales > Micrococcaceae > Arthrobacter > Arthrobacter sp. B0427-1-12. The sequence continues at coordinate 3,552 of NZ_JBNHIC010000050.1, forward strand.
TCAGACTGATGTCAGTCCGAACCGGAGTGCCTGCTGTGGTTATTCGGCGGGTCCGCTGGTCCGTTGCCGGATACGGTTGGCGAGAGCGCGTTCTTCCAATTCCCGGATCACGTCATCCGGCAAATCATGACCCTCGAGTGTCATGGTCCAAGCGACCTTCTGGGCGTCGCCGGCGGCCAGCGCCCTGATTTCGGCGAACTCCTGCTCGGACAGGCCGTTCTCATCCATGGCGGTAAGACTAGTCCGCCATGGTTCCTATGTCCCGTATAACCTCGGCCGCCGCGAAGAGCCCGTCGGTAAGACCCGCCAAAATCCGGATGACCATCTCGGCCACCACTGCGGCCAGCGGGGCGACCCCGGTGAGGTGGACCAGGATGACGGAGATGATGACGGCTCCGGCGAGGCGGGAGAGCCGGTGGGACAGGGTTGGTGCGGTGCGTGCGTACATGGCAGGTCCTTTTTCGGTGATGCGGGTGGCTAGGCGGCGGGCTGAGTGACGCGGTACTCGGCCCAGGCGCGTTTGACGGTGGCGACCGAGATGTTCAGCCGGTCAGCGATCTCGGGGTTGGACAGGCCCTGCTCCTTCAGCTCTCCGACCTTTGCGGCGCGCTGATCCTTGTCGGTGTCCTCGGCGGCGGGCTGAGCGGCGGGGACCGGGGCCGTGACGGTGACGGAGCGGGCCGCAGATGCGACGGCGGAAGGTACCGTCACCGCCTTCGCTTCGGCCCTGCGCAGTTGCTCCAGGGCGGCGTCGCGGGCCCGGTCGGCCTGCAGCCGGGACTCGTTTTCCAGCTCCAGCAGTTCCGTGGCCTCCTGGTGGGTGGCCACTGCCTCTGCCAGACGCTCTTCGGCTGCGGCACGGGCGGCCGTTTCAGTCTCGGCGGTCTGCTCGGCCAGCCGCACGGCGGCACGGGACTGCTCGGCGGCCTCGCGGGCCTCGCGTACCTGGGCCTCCAGGGCTGCCCGTTCGTTCGTCTCCTGGGCGCGCTCGGCGCGGATCCGGGAGCGGAGCACACTCAGCCAGGCCTCCAGGGACAGGGCGACAGTGATCGGCGGCAGTGCGTGGACGACGGCGGATAGAACTGTTGTGGCGATCATGGCGTTGGCGGTCACGGACAGAGCCACGCCGGCGATCGTCAGCAGCCATCCGAATGTCTTGCGGTCCTGAACGATGGTTGCGTGCAGGACCTGCAAGGTGCCGGCCAGCATCATGCCGTCGATGGAAACGGGCAGCAGCCAGGCCAGGTTCTCGTGGAACCCGGAGTCGATGCCCAGCTGGCGGATACCGGTGAAACTGAGAACTGTCCCTGCGAAGGCGACGATGAACAGGATTGCGATCAGCGACTCGAAAATGAACCGGATGTTCTGGCCGACTCGGCGGGGCGCCTTGTTCGGGTGTCGTGCTGGAGGTGTGCGCATGGGGTGGTGATCCGATGCTCGATGGGAAGAACAAATGTTACGCTTGCGTATCATTCTATAGAATGCAACGCTTTCGTTGCAACCCTTGGTACTTTCTGGGAGACTGGGCGGCATGGCATCCGACAAAGAACCCCGCAACCTCGGCGGCTATGTCAGCTCAGTCGATCTTGCCGGGTTCATCGGCGTGAAGCCCGACATGATCCGCACTTGGCGCATGCGCCGGCGGCAGTGGATCGAGCGCGGCCGTCCCGAATCGGATGCCATCCATGCGTTCTTCCCGGATCCGGTCCTCGACCCGGAGACAGGGGAGCCCTTCCTGTTCGGCAAGGAGTTGGTCTGGACGGTGCCCGATGTCGTCCGGCTCAAGGAGGACCTGGACCGGCACGAGCGCAAGGCCGGCAACCCTAACTGGCTCAAGCAGTAGGCCTTAAGCAGTGATGGGCCCCTGCCCATGAAAAACGTCACATATTCGTTTCACTTTGGGTCCGGCGGAGCCAGCGCGGCGGATCGGCGCTACGTTTTCTGAATGGAAGACGAAAGATTTGTGCTCGAACCGCTCAGTCCGAAGGGGCGGGGCTTTGTTGATTCGGACCAGGTCGCGGCGTATCTCGGCGTGGACCGCGCCACGCTGCGGACCTGGCAGCGGCGCAAGGCTGACGGCAAAAGGGGGATTCCGGCCCTGCTGCCGGAGCCGCGTGAACGGCTGCTGGGTGGAGCCTTCGTCTGGGACGTCGAGGACATCGAGGAATTCAAGGCGGCGCTCGACCAACTCCCGGGACGGGGGAAGTCGAAAACTTAAGACACGGATGTGTTGCAATTCGGCACAGTGGAGGAATGACTGAGGAACCGGACGACCCCTACCTAACCACCTCCCAGGTGGCCGAACTCCTGGGTGTTGCCGCGGCCACGATTCGTAGTTGGCGGCTCCGCGCCAAACGCGGAGTGAGTGCCCCTGATTTTCCGAAGCTCGACATGAAGGCCGACCCTTACTGGCTGTGGAGGCGTAGCACTATTCAGTGGTTCCTGGCCAGGCGGGAAGCTGCCAAGGTGTAGGGGCGACAGCAGGCAGCCCCCGCTCCGGCGATCCGAGCGGGGGCTGTTTCGTTTTGGGTCGGCTACTTTCCGGCTGGGGTCCCGTAGGGATCCTCGTACATTTGCACGATCGCCTGGTCTTGGGCGTCCTGGCGGGCTTCGGCGGCGTCCATGCCGGGGAGGATGAAGCCGAACAGGGCGACCAGGACGACGACAATGAGGACTGCGGCTGCGGCAAGATAGCCTGCCGGGCCGGCAATGAAGTCGAGGCTGGATTTGACGGCGGAGTGCTTGCCCATGTTGTGTGACCCTTGTCTGTGGCGTTTATTGTAACGTTGCCGTGGCATTATATCCAGCTTATCACTCTGAAACAGATATGCAACACCAGTCAGTGTCGAACCGGTTGCATCCAGAGGGCGGGCGCTGGTTCAGCAGCCCGGTGTAGCCGGGCGCCGCCATATGGGAGGCCATCGCGGCCTATTGTCGCGGCGCTGCCTGAGGGCCGGGGGGTGTAACCGGAACGGTTACAAGCGAGTTACAGAAAAATCCGTGCCAGCACTGGGAAGTAAGGGGTTTGTAGCTTGTAACTTTTGTAACCACCAAATAAGTACATGTCGGAGGCTTTCGCTTTTTCGAAGGCTCCATCGGATGAAAAGTGAAAACTCATTAGGCGCCTGCCCTCGGGCCGGTTACACCGGTTACACGGTTACAAGATGTCTGCTTCCCAGTGATGGCGCGGATTTTCCTGTAACTGAGGTGTAACCGCTCCGGTTACAGGGGCCTGATCCGCAACTACAGCAGGATTTTCCGGCCATTGACCCAGGCCGCGCCGACTTCTGTGGCGAAGCCCGCTTTGCCGCAGAACTACAGCCTGTCGGCTATCCGGGCGGCTGGACAGTGTGTTTGCGGTAGGAGGCGGCACGGGGTGGCGTGCGCCGGCCGATCATGGAGCCCAGGCCGGCATCCCGCATGGCGGTCACGCCGTCGATGGTGTCTTTCACCGGCCATTTCGCGTCACCGGCATCCCCGAACAGTGCCAGCGCGTTTGTGGAGGCATCGGAAGTGAACCGGGATCCGTAGGTCACTCCGTCTGAGGGCAAGGCACGGAATGCTTGGGCCCACTGCTGCGTCAGCTCATAATCGGGGGTGGTGGCCACCTCACGGATGCAGCCGTAGTTCTTGGCGTCCTTGTGTCCGGACTCGGCGGCCGTCACGCTGGCGGGCAGTGCCAGGGTCGCGATCTCCATCTCCGCCACGAGTGGGTACGGGGCGACGCCGACGGAGGCCAGCTCGACGCCGAGCCGCTCCCAGATGGCAGTCTCGGTGTCGGTGGCCAGGTAGCAGGTGCCCTCGGGCTTGGACAGGTTGAATCGGCCGAGTGGGGACGAGTCGAAATACCAGGGGCCGTTGCCTGCCCGGATGGAGCGGTAGAAGATGTCGGCGCGGGCGATCTTGCGGGTGGGGAAGCCGTTGGCCAGGCGGGCCGGGTCGGGTGGACGCAGTTGAGGGTCCTGGCGGCTCATTCCGCCCACCGTGCCGCAGAGCGGCGTGCAGCCTCAAGGACCGTATTCACGTCCCCCTGGCGGAGCAGTTGCCAGCCGGTGGCGCTGCCCTTGCCCTCGGAGCTGCCAGCCAGCCAGAGCGCCCAGGTCCATGGATCCTGTGACGAACGGGCCAGGGTGTCGAGCACGGGTCTGAGTCCGGGCACTGTCTCCCGGTTCTCCAGGAACTGGGCGGTGGGGTAGAAGCGGGGTCCGTCTTCGGAGGGCAGGCCGAGTAGCTGCCGCTTCTGGGCGCGTTTGTCCAGGGCCTGCCGGCTGATGCCCAGCCAACGGGTGAGGGCGGGCGTGTCGTAGAACGGTCCGGCCGCGGCGAGCATCCGGTCCTCGGCTTCGGCCTTGTGAGGGATGATGCGGGCCATGTCGGCCGCGAGGGACTGGAGCTGCGCTTCGCTCAGGTTCTGCAGGTCCGCATCGGCCGCCTGGAGATTCTTGCGGAGGAATCCGATCAGAACCTGCCCCGGAGTGGGCTGTGATGGTGTCCCTTTGCGGTGGATCTTCAGGCTGCCGGACTGGTCGAGCTTGCGAATGACCCCCACGCGAATCTTCTTGGCGGCGTTGATCTTCTCTCGGTGCCGCTGGCGTGCTGTTGCCATCAGTGATCCTCCATGCGTCAACCAGTGCAACCAGACTATCGGTAGCAGGCCTGAGGGGCAACGGAAGGTCCGCGTGCTGACAGGTGAAGACATGCTCCGTCACACGCCCTGCGTGCCTCTCTGCGGGCCTGGAATTCCCTGGAGGGGCGGGAGCCCGTTTTTCCTCCCAGAGGCTCCAGGAGCCGGGAAAACGGATGCACTGGGCGGATCTCCGGCTCGGGACTTTCAGTACGGTGAAGATATGGAGTCTGACGCCGCCCGGAAGCGCCCCTCGGTGGTGCTGTTCCGCAACCGGCAGGCGGTCCTAAGCCTGGCTGTCAGACTACATATGAAGGATGTCCGGGTCTTCGGCTCATGCGTCTACGGCACGGACACACCCGACAGCGACGTCGACCTGCTGGTGACACCTGATGAGGAAGCCACGGTGTTCGACCTAGCCGGTTTCCATTCGGAGGTTCAGGAGCTCCTGGGAATTCGGGTCGACGTCATAACTGACTACGGGGACAGCGATGCCATGCGACGGATTCGGGCCGAGGCTGTTCTGCTCTGATTTTGCAGCCACCCGGTGTGCTCAGTCCGGCCGACGAACCGTTGAATTCGTAGCCCAAGACTCCGGTTCATATCCGAGCGGGCCCTCGTGGCGGATGCGTGCCCCGCAGATTCCGCACTCCCAGACGGCATGGAGCAGTGCCGGGTCATCCTCACCCGGGTCGTAGATTTCGGCCACCGTCATCGGCTGCGGTCGGTGACCCGTAAGGCATGCCAAGGGCACTGGTTCGGTGATGCTCATGGTCTGACGGTAGCTGTATCCGGCGGGAATCCGGCGTCCGTCACCACAGCATCTCGAAGTGATCCTTGGCCGCCTTCAGCACTCTGTCGTTGGGGTCCCCTAAATGGTCGACGGGCCGGAGGCAGTCAGCGAAATAGCTCGACGGTGAAGTCATCCAGTAGGTCACATCCCGTGGCGGCCACCCGTTCTCCTTGGCCAGGGCAATCAGCGGCCTGACGATCGGATGAATGCTGCGGGCGGTCCGGTCGAACTGGAAACCGGGGTACAGCAGGGATCCGCCCACCCAGAAGCGGAGGATTTTCTCGTCCCCCATGGCCGCAACGGCCTCCGGCTCCAGTCCGAGCAGCTCACCGACCTGGTCCGCGGTAAGCAGTCCGAACTCGGCCGCAATCCGTCGCAGGGCACGTTCTGATGCCCGGATCGACCGCCGCATCTGTGGAGAAACGGTGTGGATGCGGGGTTCGCTGTCGGTCATATACCCAGTGTGTACCTGGCACGCATGCGCCGCCACGGTGTCCCCATACCTGAGGTCGGCAGTGGATGCTGTCCAGCATTTGCCCCGGTCCATGGAACCGGCTCAGCCTCGGATGCCAGGCGGTCCACGAATGTGCCGGCGACGGATCAGACGGTCGGCGTCCAGAACATCCGAACCGTCCGGCGGCCGGCTCAACAGTCTGCGTTCCTGGCGGTCCGCCCGGTCCGCGGCCCTGGTCCAGGAGGCGGTCCATGTGGTTCGTACGGGTGGTCCATGAACCGGTCCGCCGGTGGTCCAGCCTAAGTGGTTCGCCCGGTCCATGAGCCGGGGCTGTCGGCAGACCGTGAGCCGGTTGAGCCAGGGGAGGGCGGACGCCGTGAACCGGGGTGAGATGAACCGGCCAGCGGGTCCATGGGCCGGGAGGGGCCAAGCCGGCAGCAGAGACATGAACCAGGGCCAAGCCGGCGCCGGTGAGCCGGACAGGAGGGGAGGTAATGAACCGGAGGGACAACGGTGAATGAATGAAAGCAAGCAGGCAAGCAAGAAGGAAGGCATGAAGGTATGCGATCAGCCAGGCGAAACGGGGACCAGGCAGTTAAACAAGAAGGTAGTCATATCGTCAGTCGAGCAGCCTGCGTCCCGGTCAGCTACCGAAACGAAGACCGTGCTGTACAGCCATCCCGGTTCCGGATCGCCCCGCTCGTCGACCCCGTACCGGATTGCCGTTCTGCTGATCGTCCAGGAGAACGAAGGACTGCGTATCGTTCCAGGGCCGGGGCCCTGACCAACGGGAAGGCACCGGACCCTGACCGCCGACCGGAAAGCCATCCGCTTCGGTCTGTGCGTTCCGCACCCCGATACGCCTGTCGGACCGTTATCCGCTGCGTTGCCTCTCCGAATCCGGCTCCATCGACCGCTGCGCTTTGCACCAGCGTCCAATGAGCATTCGCCGTACACCACACTCATTTCGTATAAAGCTTCGCTTATACGAATAGTGATGTAAGCTAAATGTCATGTCCACGTTGCAATCTCCGGCCGCCGACCTCTTCAAGGAACTGGCCTCCACGGCCTCCCGCTACCCGGCCGGATCGACCTCCGCACAGCGCTTTCTGCTCGCGACCGCGACGCGCTGCTTCTCGCTGGGCGGTACGGAAGGCGAACTGCGCTCCTTTCTGTCTAAGCACACCGCTTCCCGTCCCGGTCTCGACTCGCTGCTCTCCAATCCGTCAGCTTTCCGCACTCTCGTCTCGTCGGCCCGTTCCGTGTCTCTCTCTTCCTCTTCCGCGGCGGGCGCCGGCGAAAAGCCTCAGACCGATCCTGCGGTTGCTATTGCCCGCCGGTTTGTTGGCCGGCTCCTCTCCCCGGTGCCGGAGGATTCGACGGTGACGCCGACCCGGCAGATCCGGGCACGTGCCGCCCTGGCCGTAATCGGATTGGAGACGCTGCGCTCGATCCGCGAGGAGGGTCGGGAAACGGTCATGATCAGTCAGGAGTGGCTCGGTCTGCGCCTGGGGATCACCCGGCAGGCGGCTGCCGCGGCTCTGCGTGACCTCATTGAGCTGGGGTGGCTCACGAAGCTGGGTCACCGCAAAGGATCGGCTCAGCGGTACAAGATCGCAGGGCGGCTCAAGGGTCAGGCTCAGCAGGATGCGGCCGCGGCTCAATACGGGTCCATCGGCTCACTGGCTCAGGTGTTGGACCGGAATGAGCCGGTCCCGGTGGCTGAGCTGATCAGGCTCGTGACCCACTCGGCCTGGACCTACGGGAGCGACCCGCTGACCCATCGCGCCTGGCTGACCGCGCTGGCTCATGCGGCCGGCATTGATCCGGTCCACCTCGGCGCCAGTGCCCGCTCCGATCGGAAGACCCGGAAGGCCCTGGCAGCGGCTGGCATTGACCTGAACCGGCTGGCGGATGGGGACACCACGGAGTTGCAGCCTGCGCTGAAGTTCTGGGCTCAGCAGACCGGTGCCGGTGCTGCCGCCCGTGAAGCACTGGAGGATCATCAGGCCCGCGTCGCTGCCCGCAAGGAATCCCTGGCCGCCTACCGTGAAGTGCGGCAGAGCGCCGGTGAGGCCCTGGACCAGATCCTCGGGACGAGAAGAAAGATTCCGGCTCCGACCGCACCGGAGGCCGCCCGTGGCGCCTGGCTGCGAGGTGCCCGGACCGCACTGCAAGAACGGAGCTTGGACGACGACCAGACCCGCGCCTGCTGGCGGGAGCTGGTGAAACGCATGCTGGCCCGCGGCTACAGCGTCGAGGATGCGGAGCAGGCGACAGTCTGGATCCTGACAGCGCCGGCGACGGTCCAAGCGGCGTAGCTAAAGGGACACCGCCGCGGCACACATCATCCGGTGGCCAGTTGCCTGGGCGCCGGTATCCTCGATGAACTCATACGCCGTCCGCTGGGTGTACACCGGCCGTGCATCCATGCCCGGCACGTGCATGACGGGGCGGCCGATGAGATCAGAGCCGCGGCGTTCGAAGGCCCGGAATGAGTGCTCGCCGAAGGCCTGCAGCAGCGCCGGCGTTCCGTCGAACCGGACCGCTCCGTTGTGGCTGTCTGCCAGACGCAACGAGCCAAACCCCATCGATTGGGCCGCCACTACGAGCTGCTTCAATTCATCACGAGTCATGCTGATCCCTTTCCCTCGTGAAGAATAGCCTTGGCAGAACCCGGTTCACCCCTCGTCCCAATGTCCGATACTTACCTGGACAGTCAGTGAAGCGGAGGACGTCGTCAAGGGCCACGGCCGCCGCCCGTCCACCTTGGATAGCCACCGCCTCGTTTCCTGGTTGCAGCGACGTACTGCCGAGCTCAATGAAGGGCTGCTCGACGACGTCACGGCCGCCCGGGTCCGGAGAATCCTCGCAGCTCCGACCCTTGCAGACCTCGACCAACGAAGGGCCATGTCCGACCTGGAGGAGTTTGTCCGCCTGAACGGCCGGCTGCCCAAATACCGGGACAGTAAACGCTGGTATGCGTACCTGCGGAACCAGAAGATCCGGGCCGCCAAGGGCACCCTGCCGCCCGACCTCGCTGCACGGCTCGAAAACCTGAACGGACTGCTGGCTGCCTGAGCCGTTACTCCATGTAGAGCCACTCGAAAAAGACTCGCGGCTCCATGTAGAACCCGAAAGTCGAGTATGACTCGGAGGGGGGCACGGAGGGGTTGAGGTCGGGATTTATACACTGCAGCCTTTGGTGACCCCGATGCCAGAGGCGGTACCGCAGGCCTTCGGTAATGGGAACCCAAGAGGCATAAGTGGCCTGACCGGGTTGATGCTTTGCCGGAACATCTACGATTTTGCTTTCCCAGAGGCGCGCGGTCTCCTCGATGATATTCGTCCTGGGACCAAACAGAGTCTTTATGGTGCCGTCCGCTGCAATCTCTTCGAGATCAATGCCCATATCCGCCCAGTAATAGGCAGTTCCCCCGTTCCCACCAAGCGCACACCATGTATCAGTCCATCGGTAGGGGGCTACGACCCGGATATAGCCAGAGCCACGCGGAGCAAACCCCAGGTCTGCCCGCCCTCCTGCTACCGTGTACGCAATTCCCGTGGGCCCTGAGCATGCAAGGTTCGCATAAGTCCACCCGGCATTGTCGGTACGGATTCCCCTTGTCCTTGCGACACCGCCCAGGATCCAGTAAGGGCCTTCCCAATGGTCAATTGGCACCCAAGGCATACCGGCTCCTACCCCTGGTCTCCGTTTTTTCTTTCAATCGCGCCCTCGGGCGGGGGCGGCGCCTCGCGCATCCTCCGGTCACGAAACGCGTCAAATGCCTCTTTCACTTCCGGAGGTTTCTCTTTGAAATTCAGGCCCAGTGCCCGTGCCATGGCCGCTGCCGCCTGGACTTCCTCCGGCGGCGGGACCAATCTTGCGGCCTCCTCTTCAAACGCGCGCTTCCAAGAAGCAGCGGCGGCCTCCTCGGTTTCCTGACTGATCGGCGGCATTTCGCCCCGGCTATGTTTGTCGTGCATGGCCCCTCCAAATGAGGCGTGGGACATATGAGCTAGCGCTTAGATCATCCACCCGGTGCGTTACGGCGGCGTTACACCTCCTTGATGTCCCATGTGTGAGAGCCTCTGAATATTTCGGCGTCACCACAACCGGCTTCCCACTGTTCGGATGCAGAAAGGCCTGCTTCGACCCCGAGGCCGAGATTATCGGTTGCGGCCGTAGCCGGTCAGTCGAAATGGTCATGGTAGCTGAGCATGCGATCCACAGCCGGCGTGCCCCGCCAAGAGCGCCTGAGGCAGACCTGGTTCAATCGGCTAGGGACGTGGAAGCTCCACCGGCACAAGGAAGCCACGTCCAGGAATGAATCCGGGACGGGGCGATGGTGTCTCGGGAGGCGAGACGGCGATGGTGGAGTTCACCTCAGTCGCTTTCGGAGCCTCGATGATGCCGTTGCCTTGGGCAGGGACACTGATACTCATGTCGCCGAGTTCGCCGAGCACGCCCTGCGGTGCCGAACCTGCAGAGACCAGGGTGATCACAGCCCACCGGCCGTGATGCTTGAAGCCGAGCAGGACCCGGCCGCCGGGGAAGATCACACCTGTCCAGTTCAATATCTGGACGGTGATGCGTCCGGCGTTCAACTTGCCGGCTTCCATCCTGCCGATCTGCTTGCCGCCCGGCCCGGCGACCTTCGTGCTACGCCGCACCAGGATCCGGTCAACCAGGTCCCGTCACGTGGTGCCGGTGAAGGTCACCCGTCGGTGTGCCACCTCGACCGGGTCCACGGGCACCCAGATGGGGCGCTGCTTCTTCTTCTGCCCATAGGCGGCCATCGGTCACTGCCCTTTCAACGCGTTTAGGGGACACCATGCTGACTTCTGGGTCCAACTGCTCAAGTTGGAAATTGGACGCCTGGCGCCCTGCCCGGACGCTGTGACGAAATGCCTGTTGGGCCCGTCTTCATGGATGTGGGCAGGGACGAGTAGATTGCATTGGACGTTTTGGGCGGCATTGTTGCCGTGCTACACAGCGTCCCTTTCTACGGGGGCGCAGGGTCGTTAGACTCGCGATCCGTAGAGCAAAGCCCTGCACTAAGGAGACAAACATGCCCAGCCCCAGCCCCGAGCATGCCCCAATCATGCGGGCCATGTCCGACGAGTTCCTGAAAGTTTTACCTGACTCCTCATTGTTTCTCTGGCATGTCCTGGAGGAGGGGCAAGGGCCGTACGTATATGTCGCCGTCATGCTTGACACTTCTGGAGAGCGGATTGAAGAAGGGATGCCGGATTCACCGGAGAACGTCATCGTCGGCAAGTACGCAGACAGGCTCGGATGGGTCCAGCGCGAGGAGGGGGTGGGGTTCGCGTACTCGATCCGAGAAGCACGGGAGGCCATGGATCTTGAGGGGACCGGAACCTTGGATCCCGAATTCGTCCATCACCCGGGCTTGGAATGGTGGTCGTAGGGACCTGCATCGGCCTCAGTAATCTCAAGCCGGCGTTAGACAAGGACGAGAAACTGCGAGACGCCGACGCGAGGGGCTGCACCGTCAGAGGGCTCTGGCGGAACCCGATGGCGCCGGTACCGGGTTTGAGCTACCCGGCCGAGACACGCAGCAGCTCCTCGAGCACCCGTGCGCCCGCTGACCGTTCCCTGGTCGCCAGCGAGTCCATCAGGTCCACCGCGACGGCAGCGAGGGGAGTAACCCCGTCCTGAAAGGCCTCGGTGGCGCCGGTCTCCCGGAGCGTGACATTGCCGGCCGGATCCGGAGCCAGGCCCAGGGAGCGGGCCAGGGCCTCGGCCTCCCCGGCATACACGTAGCCATCGGCAGTCCGTGTGCCCTGCGCCAGCTCGAACCGGTCCGCTGTCTGCTCGTCGGTCAGGGCGGCCGTGCCGGTCAGGACCAGGTGTTCTCTGAGCCGGGAGACGGCGCCGTCCGAGGCACGGTAGCGGCGGACCGTTGCGCGGTTTCTGGCCAGGACATAGACGGTGTTGGCATCCAGATCTGGCAGCTGCTTCCGGAGGGCTGAGCGCCGCTCACTGCTGATCCAGTTCCACGGCTGCCCGGACAGCCGACACAGTGCCGCCCAGGCGACAGGCTCCGACCAGGCCCGCCCGCGCCGCGTGCCGGCGGCAGCCAACCGCTCCACGGACGCCGGATCAATGAGCAGGGATTTACCCACGGTGCCCACGGTGGTGAGCTGACCGGACCGCACCAGCTGGCGGACTGAAACCTGGGTGATGCCCAGCCGGGTTCCGGCTTCCGCGGTGGTCAGGGCTCCGAAAGCATTCATGCGGCTAATACTTCCATGAGGGAGCATTAGCGGATGTCCCGGGGTCCTGCCGGTTCAGCATCGGCAGCAGGGAAGCGAGGACGAGAAACTTCAGGCGGCCGCCCTCGAGGTGGGTGCCGGATGGTTGACTGGCTCCATGGAACCCGACTTCACAATCCCTGCGGCGGCCGTCGAAACGGTGGCCCGCGGCGGAGCCGTCCAGCTGCGCCAGGGCGATACTGCCGTCGCTGTCGTTGACGCCAGAAGACTGCGGCGCTTTCTGGCCGAGCACCTGCCGGCCAATGTGCAGTGGGACCGGGAGCAGGACACTGAAACTGCCGTCGTGCCCGTGCTCAATCTGGCCGCAGAAGGAACCCCTCACGAGGTAAAGGAGCAGCTTCTCTCGGCGCTGCGGGAGTACGCCGAAGACTGGCAGGACCGCCTGCACACGGCGCCGAACCATGCCGGAAACTGGCCGTGGGTCCAGCTCATCCAGCTGTCGACCGACTCCCAGCTGTGGCGGTGGCTGCTGGGGACCAGGGAGCCGGGCCTGTCTGACTTCGGGGACGTTGTAACCTCCTGAAGGCGGCCCAGATCCGATGCCGGGCAGAGCGGTACGGCTTCACTGCGGATCCGGCGCATGATGTCGCTGTCGCCGTAATTGGCGATGACGTCAACCCGGACTCCGAGGAGATCACGAAGCTTCGTCTCAAAGCCGGCCAGGTCGAAGACCGTCGCGTCCCCATCTCGGGGTCACCAGCAGGTCGATGTCGCTGTTCGGGGTGTCGGTGCCGTGTACGCATGAGCCGAAGACGCGCACAGCGGTGATGTGCATCCGGGCCGCCAACTCTAAAACGGCCTGCCGGTGCTCGTAAAGCACGACCGAGGGCCGGCGGTTCGGCTGATTGTCCATGCGCACACCGTATCCCCGGGTGAAGGACGAGAAACAAGGGCGCCGGGGCGATCCGGGTGCTCGATGAATCTCCCGTTCCGGACAGAATGGCGCCAGAATTCTGTCTATCACCACGATTTCCGTGACGGCTGCCCGCGTGAACCTCTCACGCATCGTGGAGCGAGCCAAATCCACCCATGAGCGGTTCGAGATCACCCGCAACGGCGAATGCGTCGCCGTCCTCCTCGGAGCCGACGACTACGACGCCCTGCTGGAAACCATTTCGGTCCTCTCCTACGCCGACGTCGTCCGGGAGCTCCGCGAGGCGGTCAGGGAGCTCGACTTCGGACGCGGTCACAGCGAAGAGGACATCCAGGCAGCCATGAAGGCTGCCGGGCGCCCGTGAACCGGCAGACCGTGCTTTTTCGCCAACATGATCCGCTCCAAAAAGCTCGAAGGCATCGCCGCCCAGTTGGCGATCAAGGACTCCGGCTCCATTCCGTTTGAGGTGTCCCTGGTCAATCTGGTCGCCGACGGGCTGGTCAACGAGGCGGTCGCCCGCCGCGCCGAGATCACCCCCGGCAGCTACGACCGGCAGAAGCTGGCCGGCCGCCGCTAGGAGGGACGGAGAACACCATGGGCCGCCGGAGTAGGCGGGCCCATGGCGGTGATAGTGACGCTCACCGGGCGGAGTGCCACAATGTCCGCATGCGGCCCTGGTTTCACCGCAGCAAAGAACAAACCCGGTCCGGCGCCGGGTCCAAGGACCGGAGAGGGACCGTGCTGTCCAGGCTGCGGTTGCTCATCCGGCACCTCAACCTCTTTTTCGCCACCGCTACTGCCCTCGTTGCAGCCGTGGCAATCGCCCTCCTGGCAGGATGGGTGCTGGACCTCCTGGTGCTGGAGGTCGGCACCGAAACCACGCCTCCCGCAGAAGTTGCCAAGCTGTCGCTGGCCATCGCAGCCGGCATCGGCGGTGTCGTTGCCCTCGTCGTGAACTACCGCAAGCAGCGCATCCACGAACAGAGCCAATTCGTCGAGGGTTTCGGGGCTGCCGCGAAGCAGCTGGGGGATGCCGACCCCGCGATCAGGATGGCCGGGGTCTATGCCATGGCCGGTGTGGCGGACCGTGCCCGCGGCCAGCTGCGCCAGCAGTGCGTCGATGTCCTCTGCGGGTACCTTCGCCTGCCCTACTCGCCCGAACTGGGAGCAAGCCATCAGCGGGAGCTGGTGCTCAAAATGCCGGCCAAACCGGACGGTACTGAAGAAGAGCGGCGCTACCTCTTCAGGCAGAACGACAGGGAGGTCCGCCAGGCCATCGTCCGGGTAATCGCCTCACACCTGCAGATAAATGCCGAAATCACATGGTCGGCATGCGAGTTTGACTTCACGGGGGTTCAGTTCGAGGGGGCGAATTTTGCAAACTGTGTCTTTTCGGGCAGAAACACGTACTTTGACAGAGCAGGATTCACAGGAGAGATTACGAGTTTTTCTGGATCCACTTTTGCCGGCGATCTAGTTTCCTTCCGGGATTCTCGGTTCAACAGCCTTGGTACCACGTTCAACCGTGCATCGTTTACAGGCAGAGCCACCTTATTCGCCAAGACGGTATTCGGCGGAAATGGCACAGTCTTAAGCGAGACAAACTTCACAAATGAGGACACGCTGTTCGGTGGATCCTTTTTCAATAGCAAGCAGACATTCTTCAATGAGGCGATATTCGCCAGCAGACGCACATGGTTTGCCAACACCACCTTCGGCGGAGAGAACAGCAGCTTCGAGGGGGCGACCTTCAGCAGTGAGATCACGGATTTTAGTAAGGCCAGATTCGAATCCGGCACTGTTTCTTTTGTTCAGCCTAATCAGTGGGCTCCCGCTCCCCGCTTTGATTGGGATGAACATCCCGAAAGGCGTCCGAAGAACGTGAAGCCAGACGACTGGCCACCCACTGTTCGGATTAAATGATTGAGAAGTTCCTGAGTTGAAACCTCGTAGTCGGTTGGGTCTGCGGCTGCGGAATCGGTCCACCGTCACCCCGGGTGTCCCGGTCAGGCGCGGTGCGGCAGGTCCTGCCACTGGATGCCGGTCGGGGTGACGGTGGCCCAGTTGTAGGCGTTGCGGATCGCCTCCAGCGCCCGGTCGTGTTCCCGCAGTTCCGGCAGTCCGGCCAGGGCATGGTCGGCCAGCAGCAGTCCGATCTGCAGCACCGCCAGCTGCCGGTCTCTGGTGCTGCGGGATTCGGCCGCATGGTGGGCGGTGAAGGCGGCCAGATCCGCCGCGTGGCTGCTGCGCACCGCCGCGGTGCGGTCCCCGCCCTCCCAGAGCCGGACGGCCAGGGCGGCGAAGCGCTCGACCTGGGCGTGCTGCACGGCAATGAACGCATCCAGGGTCCTGCCCTCCAGCTGGGCCCGGGCAAAGCGGCGGCAGTGCTGCAGCCAGGGAACCGGCCAGTTCCCAGACCGCCACCGTATCGAGCAGCTGCCATGACATAGAAGTGATCGACCGGTTGCCGGTGGCGGAGCTGACCAAGCGCTTCGAGTGGGGTTGCTTCGATCGCAAGGCCGCCTGGACCAGCCACCGACACACATCCACTGAAACGATGGACCACCCCGCGGACTACGGCCTGGACCACCGCATGGACCGGGGCAGACCACCCTGTTTGGATCACCTGCGGACCGCCCCTTTCTGGGCCTGACTACCCGTCGGTTCACCGCAGAGGAGACCTGAGGTCTGCTCCAACGGTCCACTCGGGCGGGACCTCAAATAACTCGGGATCCGTGCGGTCCCCACATTCCGAAGCCGGAAGCTGTGTCAAGAGAATCTGATTGGCTGGTGCCCGAACGATCCTGCTGTTGGCTCTATCGAGCATGACTACCTGGCCGGTACTGCCCGTTCCAAAATAGACAACCGGCTCAGTTGGCAAGGAAGCCGGCGTCGCACCTGGGTTGGACCATGCAACTGCAACGCACGACGAAGGGACTGAAAACCACGGAACTGGCGAGCTGCTTTCATCTTCGGGGCCACGCAACGATATATCTGAGGCGCGCGTAATCCCTACTGCATATACGGAGGCGAATATGAACGCTACAGACGCAATGAAGGCGGCCAAAGTTACAGCGCCATCCAGAAACTGCCGAGTAGAGCGGGAAATTCTAAGGACCGCCGCAAGTGCTTCCCATGCAATCCACAGGCAAAGGATGATCACAGGAGTCCAATGATTGGCCCAGCCTAGCCACTCATATCTGGAATCCGTCTGAACCTCAACTCCTGGGTAGAAGGGATCGAAAGCTGAGTCGTCGATCAGTAGAGTTGAGCCAATCCAGCATGGAACAAGTACAAGAAGGTATCCGCCAATAATCGTCATGGGCGGAATGTGAACACTAGCGGTGCCGCCGCGCTTGGTGCGATTGCGCTGGATCAGCCTTCTCATCCAATAGGCGACTGGCTGAAGTCCGAATCCGAGACCTGCAGAAATAGCCGTGTTTAAAAAGAGGACGATATAGGTGCGGTTCACGGCGGAGATGCCGTCGAACCCTACCTCGGACGGGCTGACTCCGAAGGCCCCGTAAAAGGTGTCGTAGGCCAGACCTACGACCAATAGAGTTAGTCCACCGAGGACTGGGATCAGGACGACTCCCACTTCTAAGGCTTTGATCCAGCCCGACTGCTCCAAGAACGACTTCATCCCACCTTTTGGTTGGGTGGGCGGCTCCAATGGCAGCGGAACGTAGCCTCGGCTGTCCATGCCCCCAGTGTGCTCTCGGATCGTTTCAACGGTCCAGACCCACCGGCACCGGGGCGGCGCGGTATTCCCGACCGAGGGGAGCCGGCTCGAGCGCCAGGTCTTCCATGCCGATCACTGGGCACCGCCGTCGGGGCGGCCGGTGGCTTGGCGCATCAGCTGCCGGAACCGGGAGGTGTCTTCGCGGCTGGGCCGGAAGGCGCCGTAGCCGTATTGCAGCAGTCCGGGGCTCTGTTCGATGGCGCGCATGTCATCCAGACGGACGAGTCCGGCCAGGGCACGGGAGGCGGCCTGTGCGGCGAGCCGGGCGCTGATCTGGGCGCCGGTCTCTTCGGCCGGGCGGAGGGGGGTCGGGGTGGTCATGGTTCTCCTTCAGTGCTTGGGTGGGGGTGAGGCAACTCGGGGTCAGAGCCAGGGTCGGTGCAGCTGCTCGTAGACCTCGGTGGGGAACAACAGCCCCACCCGGTCGGGATACTCCCCGCCATCCTTGTCAACGAAGGCCAGGTCGAGGTCCGTCCCCGAGACGACTCTGTCGGGCCGCGAGGTAGGACAACCCTCTCTGGCTAGGAGCCGGATGCCCGGAATGCAGCTTAGGCCGTCGGCGGGGATGAAAACGGAGTATCCGGTGCGGCAATACACCAAGAGGAGCCGCGAATCGGGACCCAGATGCTCCCAGCCGTGCTCTTTGGCGGCGGCCTGGACCCTGGCTATTATCAGCTCCTCCGCCACGGCAGGCACGTAGTCGGGTCGATACGGTGCCCGCACCCCCTCCGGTGCCTCGTCCAGGTCCCGCCAAAGGGTCGTCTGCAGGGGAGTTGTGGCCCGGCCGCCGTAGTGGCCAGCGTGGTGTCCGTCGTGGATCAGATCCAGGATCCGCTTGGCGCCCAGTTCCGCGTGGGCGGCCTACCAAGCGGCTGCCCGGACCGCCCGGACGACGTCCTGGAAAATGGGGTGCGCTGGCCGAGGGGCAGTTCCGGTGATTTCGGCGAGGTCGTCGGGGCGGAGCATTGCGGTCCTTCGGTGGCGGGGCGGTCAGGGGGCGAGACACGGCCAGGGGCGGTCGAGGTGCCGCCCCTGGTGGCAGGTCAGATGCGGCCGTGCCTCCGGTAGTCCTCCCAGTGGTAATCCTCGAAGCGGTCGAAGGCCGGTTCGCCGGTCTCGGCGTCCACCGGGTAGGAGAAGTCGGGAGTGTCGCGGTCATCCATGGCGATCATGCCGATGAATTTCCGGCGGGTCGTGTACCGGGCCTCCTCGGCTACCACGGCGTTCTTCCGGGCTTGGGCGGCCTCGTAGCCGGTCGCCTCCTGCCGGTCGAAGTACACGGTCGCCATGTCGCTGACGCCGTAGTAGAAGGCGTCAGCGGTGGTGAGGCGGAAGACCTTGCCATCCCGCAGAACCCGCGGCAGGGGATCGTACCGGCCGCTCTCCACCAGGGAGCGGAGTTGGTCGACGTCGAGGCCCTTCAGGGCGGCCAGTTCGGCCATGGGCATCCAGCGTTCCGTGTTGATGGTGGCTGCGGTGATGGTCATTTCGATCCTTTCGGTGGGTCCCGGCTTCTGCTTTTAGTATACATCAAATCAATGGTTTAGGCGATGCCGAGTGCGTAATAAATGCCACGTTTACATAACATTCACAAGGGGTATGAAAACGGCCAGCGGATGTCGATGCTGGAAGTCTTCACTGTTTATCTATGCGGCCGGGCCGCCGGCGGGTGTCGCCTCGCGTCGTTGATCCTGTGTGCGGCGATTGCGGACTGCACCGGGACATGAAAATGGCCGCCCCGGCATTCCAGGGCGGCCCCGCGTCGGTGGGTCGGTCAGTAATCGAAGGCGAAGGCGGTGTACACCTCCTTGGCGCCCTGTTCCCGCAGCTCCTCCTCGCGGTCGGTGTCGGTGTCCATGGTGAGCAGCTCGACGTTGAGCTCGTCGGGCTGGAAGGGCCAGAAATCCCTGACCAGTGTTGGAGTGTCGGTGCCGGCGGCCAGGGCCTCGGCGTACAGACGGTCCAGTTGGTCCAGCGCCCCGCGGGTCTATTCGTCCAGCTTGTCGTACTCCATGGTGCCCCGGTAGTCACCACCGCCGTTCCCACAGGCCCGGTAGTGGATGCTGCGCAGCCAGGGGAGGATCTGACTGTCGCTGCCCAGAGTTTCAAATTCCACGGGAGTGCTGTCGTAGTCCTTGGTGACGAGCAGCAGATAGGTGCCGGTCGGCAGGAGCTGGGCGTTCGGTTCGGTCATCGGTTGCCTTTCATGCGGGTCGGGGACATTGGATCTTGTTGTGGTTAGCGGATGCCATGGGAGGCCAGGAACTCGTCGACCTCCAGCAGGTAAATGAGGCGTTCGCGGACCGCGTCCGCTTCCGGGCCAGTGGCCGCACCCCGGATAGTGCGGCGGATCCGGTCGCGGACGGGGTTCGCGTCGATGAGTGTGCCGAGGCTCATATCCAGGGCCCGTGAAATCATCAGGGCCTCATCCAGCCGCACCGGGCGTTCGCCGGCTTCAATTCCTGCCACGCTGTCTACCGGCATGCTGACTGCGGCAGCCAGCTCGTCGAGGCTCATCTGGTTCTGGATGCGCCGGGCGGCGATCCGCGCGCCGATTACGGTCGGTTTGGTCATCGGTCTACCTTCCATGAAGGGCCACTGGAATACGGACATGGACGGTGTGCTGGTCCACGAAAACCATCCGATCCCCGGCGCCCCTTAACTGATCCGCCGGTGGGTGGACACCTCCCGGCGTTTCCTG